>JBAXSF010000035.1:0-10485 GCA_037130835.1 Actinomycetes bacterium | reverse complement strand
ATGTCAGTACCGGCCCATCGGCGGGCGTGGCTGGGAATGCCACATCAGGTGCGGGCGTCGGGGCTCCGGAGGTATTTGCGCCCTCGGCGGTGGCTGCTTTGACTGACGATCGCGAACTCAGGTCTAGGGCGTCGGGTCCGGGAGGGGGAGCCGAGGAGCAGGCGGTCAGGACCACGGCAGACGCGATGATGGGCAGGAAATACCGGCGCACGAGCAACTCCTAATAACGAGGGTCCTAATAACGAGGGTCCAAATAACGAAGGTAAAGATCAGACGCGGTGTACGCGACCAAGGTTCCCGTCAATACTGTTTAATCACTATGCCGTAAGGGCTTCATCATTTTTCAAGTAAAAGAGGAAATTCGTGAACGTTGTCGTGACCGGCTCTATCGCCACTGACCACTTGATGACGTTTCCCGGCAAGTTTGTAGATGCCCTGATTCCGGACAAGTTGGACTCTCTGTCGGTGTCCTTCCTCGTTGATGGTCTCGAAGTACGTCGCGGCGGCGTGGGAGCAAACATCGCGTTCGGCATGGGAGTTCTGGGTTTGAAGCCCACCCTGGTTGGTGCGGTGGGTAGCGACTTCGCCGATTACAACGCCTGGCTTTCACGCCACGGGGTCGATACCGATTCAGTGCACGTCAGCGATGACCTGCACACCGCACGCTTTGTTTGCACTACTGACCAGAACGCCTCGCAGATCGCATCCTTTTATCCAGGAGCGATGGGACTTGCGCGCAACATTGAGCTGGCACCGATTGCGGCTCGACTAGGTGGCATTGATTTGGTCGTCATCGGGCCTAACGACCCCGAGGCCATGCGCCGTCACACCCAAGACTGTCGCGACCAGGGGATCGCGTTTGTGGCTGACCCTTCGCAGCAACTGTCGAGCATGAGTGGCGACGAAATCATTGAGCTCATCGATGGCGCGACGTACCTTTTCACGAATGAATACGAAGCAGCCTTGACCGAATCCAAGACTGGATGGTCAGCGGATCAGATTTTGGACAGTGTGGGGACTCGAGTGACAACGCTGGGATCCAAGGGTGCCCGCGTGGAAAGTAAGGGACAACAAGCCATCGAAGTTCCGGTCCCTGCTGAGGAGCGTATTGCCGACCCGACCGGTGTGGGTGATGCATTCCGTGCGGGATACCTCAGCGCCACGGCATGGGGACTCGAGCCACAACTGTGTGCACAAGTTGGATCGCTCTTGGCCACCTACGTCGTTGAAACTGTGGGGACGCAGGAGTACTACTTCGCCACCGATCAGTTCATCGCGCGGTTTGAACAGGCCTATGGTGCTGAAGGGGCAGAAATTCTCGGAGCACACCTGAAGTCAGCGTGAGTTTGCATCCGCCGGTCGAGCCGCCACCAAGTCAGTGGTACTTGCCCGACCTAGCACTGGCTCCAGATGATGAGGACTTAGCCGGAGTTGGCGCTGACCTGGAACCGGGCACATTGCTAGCGGCGTATCGCAGTGGCTTGTTTCCTATGCACGTCAACATTGATGATGAGCGTCCGGTGGGCTGGTGGTCGCCTAATCCGCGCGCAGTCATGGACAACGTGTACATCTCCCGGTCTTTGCGTCGGTCGCTGAAGCGTTTTCAGGTCACGGTTGACACCGACTTTTCAGCTGTGATGGCCGGCTGCGCTCGAGGCCATGAGGATGGACAGTGGATTGATGACGAGATCACCCAGGCGTTCCATCAACTTTTTGATCTGGGGTGGGCACACAGCATTGAAGTCCGCGCCAGCGAAGGTGAACTTGTTGGCGGCCTCTACGGCGTCAGTATCGGGGGATTCTTCGCTGGTGAATCCATGTTTCATGTCGTTCCTGATGCATCAAAAGTTGCTCTGGTGCACCTCAAGGCGATTTTGGATGCCAATGGTGATGCACGCAATCTGCTTGATGTGCAATGGCGCACGGATCACTTGGCCAGCATGGGTGCGGTGGAATTGCCCAGGACTGAATATGTGGTGCGCCTCGAGCAGGCACTTGCTGCGCCGACGATCAACTTCGAAGCGCTTAGTCGCCGAGCGGTGCGCCTATGGCTTGAAGCACGCGAGGCAGTGCAGTAAGGAATTGTTCAACCTCAGCCGCAGTGGTGCTATCGGTTAATCCGATACGGATGTTTCCGTGGGTTTCGATGCCCATGGCGAGCAGCACGTGTGATGGATCCAGGCTCATGCTTGAGCACGCAGATCCTGAAGCGACACTGATGCCTAGCTGGTCCAGATGCTCAACAATCACATCACCGGCGATGCGGGGCGCATTCAAGGTCAGTAGGTGAGCTGCTCGTTGTGTTGGGTGCCCAACCACATCGATGCCATCGATTCCGTTGACCACCATGCGAATGCGGCTGTTCAACTCCTTGAGGCGTTCGCGGTTTTCCCGTTGGTCCTGGTCGGCTTGTACGAGCGAGGCAGCTGCCGCCATGAGGGCGGGGATATTGGGGAAGCCTTGACCGGACACTCCTAATGCTTGCGTTGGATCCGAGGGATGCCATGGCGTGCCGGTGCGAATGACGAGTAGGCCAATGCCTGCTGGGCCGCCCCACTTGTATGCGCTCGCTGTGAGCACGTCCCAGTGCTGGGGAATCTCGGTTCGGCCCGCGCTCTGCGCAGCATCCACGAGGTAGGGGACTGCATGGGCTTGGCACAGCCCAGCGATTGCTTCAGTGTCCTGCTGGATTCCGGTTTCTTGATTGACCGATTGCACGGCTACCAAGCGAGCGCCAGTGGAAATGAGGAGCGCCTCAAGTTCAGCGGTAGTGATCAGTCCCATGGAGTCAACGGGCAACAGGGTGGTCTCGGCATCATCGAGTGAGCGGGTGGCGTTGATCACACTGCTGTGCTCAACCGAACTCACCACAACGCGAGATTGCTCGCGGCGACGCGCATGGTTGAGCCCACGAACCGCTGACTGAACAGCGGCTGTTCCCGAACTGAGAATGTGGAGTTCGTCACGTCGGACAGTAAGGACCTCAGCGATCGTCTGGTGCGCTTCTTCGGCGAGAAGGTGGGACTTTCGTCCTTCGGCGTGCAAACGAGCGGGATCGGCCCATCCGTCAGTGAGGGCTTGGAGGAAGGCACGCTGTCCCGCCGGATTTAACGGCTGCGAACTGCCCGCATCGAGGTACGCCACGCTGTGAACCTACCGCCGGACCCTTATGCGTTGGACAGGCACTCTGGCGTAGAGTTAGCACGTAGGAAAACACCCTCGCACTAGGCGTGGCGCCCACCTGAACTCAGCCACCTTCGTGCTCGTGAATGGCAAGGAAGGCAACGCGTGAGCCCGCACCAAATCTCGAGCCACACCGGCAAAGCTGGGTCGGTTTCGCGACACAAGTGGTTGGCCTTAGGACTGGTAGTTCTGGCTTCCACTCTTGCTGGATGTTCGGCCCAAGAGATGCCCCGCTTGGCCATGCCGGAACCGGCCACCGAAGAGGGAAACTCCATCTTGTTCTTGTGGCAGACCTCGTGGATCGCAGCTCTCGTTGTTGGTGCCATTACCTGGGGATTAATTGCCTGGGCTGTAGTCGCCTACAGTCGACGCCGTCGTCCAGGATACCCCGAGCAGACGCGTTACAACATGCCGATTGAAATCTTGTACACCGTCATCCCGCTCGTCATGATGGGTGTCCTCTTCTACTTCACAGCGCGCGATGAAACGAAGCTAACCAAGCTTTCCTCAGATTACGACCACACGGTGGGAGTTGTCGGATTCCGCTGGGCGTGGACCTTTAACTACATCGAAGAAAAGGCCTATGAGGTGGGCGCACCGGCCACCAATAACGCCGAAGTGGACGTCAAGGCCAAGGATCCCGCGGTGGGCTACACCGGTCCGACCCTGTGGTTGCCCGTAAACGAGAAGGTGCGCTTCGTTTTGAATTCACCGGACGTGATCCACTCGTTCTACGTTCCGGCCTTCCTGTTCAAGATGGATGTCATCCCCGGTCGCACCAACCAATTCGAGCTCACGCCGAACAAGTTGGGCACCTACTCGGGCAAGTGCACCGAGTTGTGTGGCATTGACCACTCGCGGATGCTCTTCAACGTCAAGGTTGTCACCAAGAAGGAATATCTCGCCCACATAGCCGAACTCAAGGCGCGTGGTCAAAATGGTGAACTCAAGTCATCTCGAATTTCAAATCAAGCAGATAAGGGCCAGGGGTTCACCACCATTGGCGGAAAGGTTGACAACAAATGACTCTCCTTGATGAGCCATTGACCGCCGCGCCGGCTCAAAGACCCGCCTCGCCTAAGCAGCGGTCCCTGGGAGCCATTGTGATCAGTTGGGTGACCAGCACTGACCACAAGGTGATCGGCTACATGTACTTGATCACCTCGTTCGTGTTCTTCCTGATTGCGGGCTTGATGGCCATGGTCATCAGGGCAGAGCTTTTTTCGCCTGGCTTGCAGTTCGTCACCAACGAGCAGTACAACCAGATGTTTACGATGCACGGCACGTTGATGCTCTTCTTGTTTGCAACTCCGTTGTTCGTTGGATTCGGGAACGTCATCATGCCGTTGCAAATCGGATCACCCGACGTGGCTTTTCCACGCTTAAACATGCTGAGTTACTGGTTCTTCCTCTTTGGTGGAATCATCGTGACCGCTGGATTCATGACCCAGCAAGGCGCAGCTGCCTTTGGTTGGTTTGCCTACGCACCTCTCAACGACGCGGTTAACTCACCAAGCCTCGGCGCGGACATGTGGATTATGGGTCTGGCTCTTTCTGGCCTGGGAACGATTCTGGGATCGGTAAACTTCATCACCACGATCATCTGTATGCGCATGCCCGGTATGACGATGTTCCGCATGCCCATCTTTACGTGGAATATTTTGGCGACCTCGGTGTTGGCCATCATGGTCTTTCCAGTGCTAGCAGCCTGTTTGCTCGTGCTTGAGTTCGATCGAAAGTTTGGCGCCCGGATCTTTGATGCCGATAACGGTGGGGCGCTTTTGTGGCAGCACCTGTTCTGGTTCTTTGGTCACCCTGAGGTCTACATCCTGGCGTTGCCATTCTTCGGAATCATTTCGGAAATCCTTCCGGTCTTTAGTCGCAAGCCCATCTTTGGTTACAAGGGTCTTGTCATCGCCACGCTGGCCATTGCCGGCTTGTCTATGTCGGTGTGGGCCCACCACATGTACGTCACCGGTGGAGTCCTTCTGCCTTTCTTCGCGGCACTGACGATGTTGATTGCCGTACCAACTGGGGTGAAGTTCTTCAACTGGATCGGCACGATGTGGCGCGGTTCGTTGTCCTTTGAGACGCCCATGTTGTGGGCTATTGGATTCTTGGTCACCTTCTTGTTCGGTGGATTGACCGGCATCATTTTGGCGGCGCCACCACTGGACTTTGCAGTGTCGGACTCCTACTTCGTGGTTGCTCACTTCCACTACGTCGTCTTCGGCACCGTGGTGTTCGCCATGTTTGCGGGTTTCTACTTCTGGTGGCCCAAGATGACCGGCAAGATGCTCGACGAGCGTTTGGGCAAGATCCACTTCTGGCTGCTGTTCATCGGCTTCCACACCACGTTCTTGATCCAGCACTGGTTGGGCGTCAAGGGCATGCCCCGTCGCTATCCGGACTACTTGCCGCAAGATGGTTTCACCGGCATGAATCAAATTTCTAGCCTCGGATCCTTCCTTCTTGGAATTTCGACTCTGTTCTTCTTGTGGAACGTCATCAAGACGTGGCGCACCGCTCCTAAGGTCGAAACCAATGACCCCTGGGGTTGGGGACGATCATTGGAGTGGGCCACGTCGTGTCCGCCACCGCGCCACAACTTTGTGACCTTGCCACGCGTTCGTTCAGAAAGTCCTGCATTCGACCTCAACCACCCGGAATACGCAGCCCTCGAAGCGCGCGTTGCAGCGAACGGAGCCGCCAAGTGAAGGTCGAGGGATACCTCTTCGGATTCGGCACGATCACGTATGTGATCTTGGGCGGCCTGTACTGGTCCCTCAGTCATGAGCCCGTCGGTACGACTGCCCTAGCTCTGACTGCGGGTATGGCGTTCTTGATCGCCTTCTATGTGCTGTTCACCGGACGTCAGGTAGATCCTCGTCCCGAGGATGCGCTCGAAGCTGATGTCGTGGATTACGCAGGCGAGTACGGCTTCTTTAGCCCTAATTCATGGTGGCCGTTGCCTGTGGGCTTCTTTGCTGCCTTGACCGGTACCGGGCTGATTGTCGGCTGGTGGCTGTTCTTCTTGGCCGTTTTGGGCTTGATGTTGAGCCTGGTGGGCTTTGTTTTTGAGTACTACCGTGGCGAACAGGCGACCCTTTAGGCCTGTTGCGCCCTGTTCAGCCCTGTCAAAGACGCAAATTCGCCCTTCTGCGCGCATACTTGTTGATGTTATGAAGATAACTTCCCCCACCGTGATCGCCGCTTGCATCGTGCTCGCCGCGAGCGTGACCTTGACGGCTTGCTCTGAAGCATCAAACAATAGTTCGGCGTCTAATGGTGGGGCCGGAACCAACGCTGACGCTGGTCCAGATTTGTCGCTTGTTACCCCTGAAACCGGATCGACTTCGTCCCGCGCGACCGTATTGTTCGCGCCCGGTGACCCGCAGGCCAGTGTCGCTCCCGATGCCGAACTCAAAGTTGTTGCTGCCGGCGGAAAACTCACCTCCGTGGTGATCAAAGCCAAGGACGGCACGCAGATTTCAGGAGCGCTCTCGCCCGCAGCAGATGTGTGGACGTCGTCCCCACAAACGTTGCCCTTTGGCCAGACGTTCAGCGCGCAAGCGTTCGCTGTTGACTCGCAGGGAGTATCCACATCCGCGTCAACGACCTTCAAAGTGCGTAACGCGGATTTGGTGAGTGCAAATATTTCGCCGGGGGAAAATGCCGTCGTTGGGGTAGGAATGCCGATCGTCGTTCGATTTAGTCGCGCGCCGTCGGATCAGGCCGTCGTCCAAAGTGCCCTGAGTGTGTCGTCCACACCAGCCGTTGAAGGTGCGTGGGGCTGGGTCAGCGATTCGGAAGTTCACTGGCGCCCGAAGAACTACTGGCCAGCTGGCACCGATGTCACCGTGCGAGCCTCTTTGGGTGATTTGAGCATTGGCAATGACCAGACTGGCTCCACATCGGTCTCGCGCAACTTCCGGATCGGTCAAGCCACGGTCATTAAGGTAGGAATTGACACCCACCAGTTGACGGTCGCTAGCGGCGGAACCGTGGTGCGCACCATTCCCATCACCACGGGTAAAGAAGGCTTCACCACGCGCAGTGGCATCAAGGTCATCATGTCCAAGGAACGCACACGCATCATGGACAGCGTCACCGTGGATATTCCCAGTGGTTCAAGTGAGGCCTATCGGCTAAAGGTGGAGTACGCCCTGCGACTGACCAACTCTGGCGAGTTCATTCACGCTGCGCCCTGGTCGGTAGGGGCACAGGGTCGACGCAACGTCAGTCACGGGTGTACCGGCATGAGCACGAGCAACGCATCATGGATGTATAACTTCGCCAAGGTTGGAGACCCGGTGGAATACACCGGTTCGCTCAAGCCCATGACCTTGACCAACGGCTATGGCGACTGGAACTTGTCGTGGAACTCCTGGGGTAAGCGCTCAGCTGCGGTGTAGCAGGTCCTGGTTATTGGCCGGGAACAAAGGCGTTGGTATAAAACGTTGACCAATCTGGCCGTTGGGTGAGTTGCTTGCCATCTTTTCCGGCCAGTAACTTGTTGTCGAAGAGGAAATCCCCAAAACGTTGCCACTGGTCGCCGTCGATGGTGCCGAACTTTTCATCCTTGTTGCGTAGGTAGCCATCGCTGGCCAGAAGTTCGGCACTCTTTTCAATCAGGGCTGGGTTCTTGAGTACGGACTTATTGGCTGCTATCACGATGGCCGCCGCTTCCTTGGGGTTGTCCTGAGCGAACTGATAGCCCTGTTGAACAGCTCGCAAGAAGCGCTTAGCCACTTCTGGATTGCTCTTCAAGTAGGCATTGCTGGAGATGATGCTGCTCGAGTAATTCGCCGGGTATCCGAACTTTTCGGGAATAAAGTACTTCAGAGGTTTCCCGATTTCCGCGGCTTCCAAGACCTCTACGGTCGTTGCCGCGATAGTGAAGTCTGCTTTGCCAGCATAAACAGCTTCATAAGCTGCTGTATCAAGAACGGCTTTGGTGAATTCGCCCTTCCCACCATCGCTCTTGATGACAGTGGATACCTCGGCGCTCTCGTCGGGGGTGCCGAACCCGGCATAAGTTTTGCCATCGAGGTCCTTAGGCGAACTGATGCTGGTGTCGCTTGCTCGATAGGCCAATACGTACTGGTTCTTGGAAATGTTGGCGTACACCTGCACAACATCTTGACCTGCAGCTCGCGCGTACGCGGTGCCACCTGAATAGGAGAACCCGAAATCGCTTCGTTTGTTGGCAACAAGCGTCTCAGCTGGAGTAGAGCTGTAAGGCAGGATCTTGACTTTCAGGGATGCATCCTTGAAATACCCCTTGGCTTGGGCAACGTAAATCCCGATGTGGTTGGTATTCGGCGTGAAATCAAGAGCGATGGTTACGTTTGCAGGCGCAGCAGTGGTTGGCGCAGCCTGGGGGCTCGGGTTCGGGGAGGAACACCCCGTGAGGAAAATGGCCAACACAGAAACTGCAGCAACTGCAGGGGCGATAGTGAAACGAGTCCGAGATTCCATGAGTGCGATCGCTCCTCATTCTTGTGTGTTGCGAGCATTTACAGAGTGTTTACAGTGGGGGAGATGAGAGGTCGATCTTCGCTGTTAAAATCCTCAGTCTGTAGAGCATCACCCTATCGTCTGGGGTATCGTCCGCACCATGAGTTGTCGCCGAAGTGACGTCAAGTGACGATCGCTGAAGGTGGATTTCGACAGCCGCTGAATCGAGTTGTCGCTCCGCTGCTGATGATTGGCGTCTTTGTCGGCGCTTGGGAAATTTATGCTCGCAATAGTTCTATCGGGGACACCGTCCTTCCGCCTTTTAGCCGAGTGGCACAGGCAGGTTGGGCAGATCGTCAGTCCCTCGTGGCCAACACACTGCCCACACTTCGTGAAGTTCTCGTCGGGTTCGTTATATCCGTGCTTTTTGCCTTCCTCATTTCCATACTTCTTGATGTTTCCCCGAGGGCGAATCGGGCGGTGATGCCGCTACTTATCGGTAGCCAAACGATTCCACTCGTCGTGTTAGCCCCGCTTTTTGTTATTTGGTTTGGCTTCGGGTTCTTTCCCAAAATTTTGCTAGTCACATTGGTGACGTTTTTCCCCATTGTTGTGGGGTTGATTGATGGATATGCATCAAGTGAGCGCGACAGCGTCACACTTTTGCGCACTATGGGGGCAGGCACTCTCACGGTGTTCGGCTTAGTACGGCTTCCATCGGCCATGCCAGGTTTCTTTACAGGCCTTCGCATTGGCATTACCTATGCCGTGGTTGCGGCCATTTTTGCCGAATATGCCGGAGCCGTTAATGGGCTCGGAGTCTATATCCAGGGAGCAAGTGGGTCATTTCGTACTGACCTAGTCTTGGCAGGGGTGTTGGTCGCCGCCACTCTTACGTTGGTCTTGTACGCCCTGACTGTCCTGGTTCAAAGGCTTGCTATCCCTTGGTACACGCAGTCTCGAGAGGTGTCTCGATGAATCTGATTGGAGATCGCTTAGCGCAGTCATCGGATGTGATCGGCTTATGACAAAAATCCCAGCGATCTCATTGAGGCGCCTGTCAAAATCTTTTGGAGATCTTGACGTCCTCGGTGCGATGGACCTGGACGTGGGTAGGGGGGAGTTTGTTTCGATCTTGGGCCCTAGCGGATGCGGTAAGTCAACATTGCTTTCTATCCTCTCCGGAATTGAAGAGGCAACAACTGGTGAAATCACTATCCATGGGGCGCCGCTGAATCAATCAGGGCAACCCTTTGCCTGGATGCCTCAAAATGACGCGCTCCTGCCATGGCGAACAGTGGTCGACAATGTCGGGCTGGGCTACCAAGTCGCTGGGAGACTGAGCAAGCGAGCAGCTCGAGAACAGGCCCGTTTACTCCTTCCTGCCTTCGGCCTTGAGGAGTTTTCTCGCGCACTGCCTTATCAACTGTCAGGTGGGATGCGCCAACGTGTTGCTCTGGCGCGCACCATCGCCCAGGGTAGGGACATGTTGCTCTTGGACGAACCCTTTGGGGCCTTGGATGCCATCACGCGAACCGAGCTGCAACTGTGGCTTGAACAGATCTGGGGCGTAGACCGACCAACCGTGATTTTGATTACTCATGATGTCCGTGAAGCAGTCCTACTCTCAGACCGAATTTATGTCTTTAGCGATCGTCCGGCGCAGATAGTGGCTGAGTTCGAGGTGCCGTTAGAACGCCCTCGCACGATCGAGATGTTGGCCGGCGCGCAGGCCACGCAACTGGAATTGGATCTATTGCGGGCCTTGCATGTGGGCTCAGGAGATACCCCCTGAGCCCGGTCCCGAACTAGTGACCGCTGGTGATCTGTCCGCTGGGACGC
>JBAXSF010000034.1:0-10783 GCA_037130835.1 Actinomycetes bacterium | reverse complement strand
GGAGTTCGTTACACCACTGCTGCGCTCGCGCCCGGTCACTTTTCCACCACTAAGGTAGTTGGCGTAAGGGTTTGCGTCCATTCCCGGACGTGATTCGGGAATGAAGACCTGGATGTAGTCGGGGCCTTGCCAGGTGGGAGACTCGCCGCTTCGCGATCCGGGTGCATCACAGACTACAAACTTGACCAGCCCCGTGCCTGGCATTTTGGCGTTAGTACTGAGGTAGTTGGAGGTAAAGCTCTGACACGTACCACCTGTAGAAGTGGTGGTGGGGATTTGAGAAACGTCCTGATCGGCTTTGGTTCGAATATTGCTATAAAGATCCAGCAGGCTGAAACCCTTGAATGTGAAGCGCACGGCGCCATCTCGATAGGTGCCGTCAATGTTCCAGTTGCCACCATCGAACGAAGCATCAAGTTCGACCTTGGCCGTACCGCGCGATCCGCCAGGTGTGATCTGCGGGCCGGTCGGAATGAAGTCTCCGAGACCAAGATAATCGCTGGTGTGGTAGGAACTGAGGCTGATATTTCCGTCAGCTTTTGTCGAAACCTTTGTTGCTAGCGTGACGTATGCGCATCCGCTGAGCACCACGGCAGTAGCAGCCACAGCGCTAATGAGTCCAAGTGCCCTGGTGTGTCTTTTCACAAGTGAGTCCTTCTCCAGAAAGTGGCAATCAGCGGTATCCGAATACACCGATTCATTCAAAGTAGCCGGTAATCCCGGTGGGCGTGGCTTTTCGCCAATTCCCGTGCTCGGCCTTCCCTGATTCATCGCCCCTGCTGAGAAGAAGGCCTGGCTTTAAGCCCCACTGATCTGCCCCATTCGAGTCAGGGTCATACTGACCAAGTGATGACCCCATGAGCGCACGTGAATTGCCCAGCAGCCCGTTCAACAAGAACCGGGTGCCTGTCGAGGCCAAGGTCTTTGAACTCAATGAGCGGGTGTCCCACGACTCCCACGGCCTGGGAACGGTCACCAATGTCGAGCCAACGATCGCCGTAACGGTCAATTTCGGCTCGCACCAAAGGCGAATCGTCAGCCCTTTCACCAAACTTTCCAAGCTGTAACTCCCCCCAAGAGACGGGTGAGGCAAGAGTTTCCTGTCGTGCGCAAGGTTGCGAAGTGGCAACGACTGACCCCATTTATAGAAAAGGGGTGCAAAACACCGAATAATGATGTATGGGCTACGTCTAAGTAGTCTGTGGATGACGGTGGTTTTGTGCCTAGCGGCCAGAGAATCGTCGCGATCTGGGGGAGGTGAGGGCTGATGGCTAAGAACGACGCCACGGGCACGGCCACCACGCCCAGCGCAAAACCTCGTCGAGGCCGCCGTAATGTCATTCGACTTGTCGCCCTGCTGACCTTGCTGGTCGCCGGTGGCGCAGCCGTTTTTGCCTTCCTTCCTGACCCGCCTGCCTTGGCTGCTGCCTCGGCGCTGTCCGGCAAGACGGTCACCACGGTCGCCACTGGTGGAGACCACAGTTGTGCGCTGACCAGCGATGGCGACGTCGCGTGTTGGGGGTCGAACAATCATGGCCAGCTGGGAACCAACTCCACCACCGCGCGTTCGCTGCCTACGGCAATCACTACAACGGGAACACCGTTGTCAGGCAAAACCATCACGCAACTCAGCGTCAACGGATCGCACACCTGCGCCTTGACCTCGGATGCAATTTTGGCTTGTTGGGGCGATGACTCCCATGGACAAATTGGTGACGGTTCCACGAGCGGCGATCACCTCGTACCTACTGCAGTAACTACTGCGTCGACTCCGTTGTCTGGAAAAACGATTTCTGCTGTCACCACGGGTTCGGCTCACACCTGCGCATTGGCCAGTGATGGAACCCTGGCCTGCTGGGGATTGCAAACGGACGGTCGGTTGGGCAACAGCTCAAGTTCAGCTGCGGATGTCGAGACCCCCACCGCCGTTACGGTTTCTGGAACAGCACTTTCTGGGCTGACCATCAACGCTATTGATGCTGGTGCTGCCCACACGTGTGCTCGGGCGAGCAGCAATGCGCTGGCGTGCTGGGGCCTGAACACTTCCGGACAGCTGGGTAACGGCTCCACCACATCAAGCAACGAGGCTGTGGCTGTGACCGTGAGTAGCACACCGCTGGCCAGCCTGAGCATTGCCGGTATCAGTGCTGGTGGTGCTCACACGTGCGCAGTCTCCGTCAGCGGTGTCGTGGCTTGTTGGGGCGAAAACGGTGACAACGAACTCGGAAATGGTGGCACCACAGACAGTGACGTGCCCGTTTCACCAACGTTGGCATCCACCCCCATTGCCACCGCAACAATCTTGTCGGTTTCTTCTGGTGACAAGAACACCTGCGTTGTGGCCACTGGCGGTTCAATCTCGTGTTGGGGTAACAACAGTGTCGGATCGGTTGGCGATAACACCAACACCACACGCGATGTACCGACCGCGATTGTTACTACCGGAACGATTCTCTCCGGCAAGACTCTTGTTTTTTCCTCAGTAGGAGATAGCACGGTGTGTGCGCTGGCTTCAGACGGAACTCCTGCATGTTGGGGCGACAACACTTTAGGCAAGATCGGTGATGGCACCACGACAAATCGAGATGTAGCCACTGCCGTTATTACGAACCCATCCGCGAGCATTACTGCGGTGACCGGTCAACGCTCCGGTGTCTTGGGCTATGGCCGTCCGGGCGACGCGATCGTCCTGAGTGGTTCCTGGTGGAACGGCTCAAAGGCCAGCACGGACTTTGTGGTCACCGTCGGTGGTGAAACTGCAGACCAAACGCTGGAGACCAACAGCACGGGAACACTCAGTGGCGGCATCACGGTGCCCGCCGCAGCGGCCCTGGGTTCTGGCTCCGTGGTCATTACCCAAGGCACCGATTCGGTCACGAAGTCTTTCTATATCTTGGGTAGCCGCACCGTGACGGTGTCACCGACTTCGGGTCTGCCCGGAACGGTGGTGAGCGTCAGCGGTACCAACTTTGATCCCACCGCCGCAGCAGAGATTCGTGGTCTGACCTCAACGAGCGGTCCGACTGCATCCAGCGATGCTGCCGTTGATGTGACCATCACGTCTGGTGGCTCGGTTCCAGCCACGAACTTCACTGTGGATGACTTTGACACCGTCTCCATTGAGGTGCGCGAGAAGTCACCTGGTGGAACACCATCGACCGATTATGCGCGAGCTGCATTTACCGTTCCTCCCGTTACGGTTTCGGCCACCGCTGTCAGTGGTCAGCGTTCCGGGGTTACCGGGTATGGCCGCCCAACTGAAGTCTTGACCGTCACCGGCGCGAACTGGCCTAACGACTTGGTGTCCTCGGACTTCACGGCGGCTTTTTGTAATACCTCTGGAGGCAGCTGTGACTCCAACGCAACCAAGACTCTCGCGACCAATGGTTCAGGTGTGCTGTCGGGGACAGTGACTGTTCCTTCAGATGCGACGACGGGCGCGCGAGCACTGAAGGTCACTCATGATGGCCGGTCGGCCTTGTTTAACTTTGGAGTGTTGGGCACTCGCTCGGTGACCTTGTCGCCAACCAGCGGGGGGCTGAGCACTCCGGTTTCGGTGACGGGCACCAACTTTGATCCACTTGCTTTTGTCAGCATCAAGGGCGTTCGAGTCTTGTCGGGTCCGGTGTACTCGTCGGATTCATCGGTTCCTGGCTTTACTGCCGCGAATGGATCCTTGTCGGCCGTGAACTTTACCGTCGAGGATCCCTTGACCACCTACATCCAGGTCTCTGAAGACGCCCCGTCCGGCACTCCTGCCACCGACCGCGCCTATGCCTCGTTCACCACACTGACGGCCACGTTGGCTGTGGACACCGTCACTGGTCAGCGCACGGGAGTCAACGGTTATGCCCGCGCTGGGGATGCGGTCAATGTCTCCGGCAGTGGATGGGCTGCCAGTCGATCCTCCGGCACGATTACGGCGCTGTTTTGTGCCGCTGATGGTTCTGGCTGTGACACGGCTGCGACCAATGGCTTGTCCACCAACTCATCAGGTGACATCACCGGCTCAGTGACCGTGCCCACGGGCGCGACCACGGGCTCACGGTCGCTGAAGGTATTGATCTCTAGCGGTAGCGCATTCACGCCCATCAAGATCTTGAGCGCGCGAACCGTGACGTTGTCTAATTCAACCGGTGCGGTGGGAAGTTCAGTAACCGTGACCGCCGCGAACTTCGACCCAGGTGCAGCGGTGCAAATCAAGTTGGCCAAGACCGTTACTGGGAGTACGCCGGTCTACACCGCTGATACGCCGGTGAATGCCACCATCTCAGAGACGGGAACGTTGGCTGCTACCTCGTTTACGGTGTCCACGCCCGGTGCGGTCGTGGTGGTGGAAACCGCACCCGATGGAGATCCGTCCGTGGATTGGGCTTCGGCACCGTTCTCGTCCTTGGTGCCGGGCACCACGTTGTCCATGCGTTCATTCATTACTGGGAGCAACTCCACGAACACCGGAATTGACTTCGGTTCACTGACCTCGCCGAACAAGCCGACACCGATTGCGGGCGACTTGAACCGGATCCAAGTAGTGGACCAGCGCTACGGGGCCTATGGATGGTCGCTGACAGCGACGATGAGCAACTTTGTGGGCGCTGCGGTGTCGATGAATAAGTCCACGGTGTCGTTGAGCCCCACGTGTGTTGCCGTGGGAACGAACAGCGCGCCTGGTTTGACAGCTGGCGGGGCGAGTCAAAGCTTTGCTTCACCGGTCGCCTTGTGTGCTAAAGACACGCAAGCCGGAGCTAGTGGCAACACCAGCGGTGCCTACAACATTGATGCTTCAGTGGTGTTGACCATCCCGGCGTTTCAGCGCGCAGATGTGTACTCCGCGATCATTACGATCACGTTGGCTTAGACAAGCTAGTAGGGCGCGCTAGTGAACTGGTGATTCACGCCAGGAGTGAACTATTGCGCTGCAGGTGCGTCGTTATTTAAACGCTGGGACTCGTCGTGGATGTCGGCAGCGACTTGGCGCAGGGCTGAGTCGTATTCGTGCCCGTGGTGAGCACAGAACATCAATTCGCCACCGGAGTTCAGGTGCACGCGAACATAGGCTTGAGCACCGCAGCGATCGCAGCGGTCGGTGGCCAACAGCTCTTCAGCGTTGAGCGTCTGGTTCATTCCGGCTCCTTCGGTCATGAATACATCATCCCACTGATTGCCGTCGGTGCACCTGTTCTGGCGCGCCCGATTGGGTGAGTTCGCTGAGAGCGGAGTCATTGCATGCTTGGGGAGTGGCAGCAGCGACATTGCCAGCATTTTCGCTAGCGTCAGCACATGCCCGCTTCCTATACCGCGAAAAACCTGTCTGTTCTGGAGGGGTTAGACGCTGTCCGCAAGCGCCCTGGGATGTACATCGGGTCCACGGACGCCCGTGGCTTGATGCACTGCATCTGGGAGATCATCGACAATTCCGTCGACGAGGCCCTGGCGGGGTTTTGCAGCGAGATCCAGATTGTTTTGCACCCGGACGGATCGTTAGAGGTTCGTGACAATGGTCGAGGGATTCCCGTTGATGTGGAATCGCGAACCAAGCTCACCGGTGTTGAGGTCGTATTGACCAAACTCCACGCCGGAGGCAAGTTTGGCGGCGGCTCGTATGGGGCATCCGGTGGCCTGCACGGTGTGGGTGCCTCGGTGGTTAACGCGTTGAGTTCACGCCTAGATGTCGAAGTCGATCGTGATTCGAAGATTCACCGGATGAGTTTTCGCCGCGGCGTTGCCGGAGTTTTTGACGGCGATACCGCGGATGCCTCCTTTTCGAAAAAGTCTGGGCTACGTATTGAAGGAAAAGTAGCCAAGAAAGTCACCGGCACGCGCATCCGTTGGTGGTTTGATGAACAGATCTTCATAAAAGACGCCGCGATTTCGCTCACCGAACTCTACGATCGTGCGCGTCAAACATCGTTCTTGGTTCCTGGGCTGAAGATTATCGTCAGCGATCATCGCGATGATCAAAGCGAGGAAGTGTTCCAGCACAAGGGGGGCATCAGTGAGTACTGCTCATTCTTGGCCTCGGGTGGTCGCAATGATGCGGATGCTGACGGCATGGATGATGCGCAGGTTTTGGGTGATGTGATCCGCATCTCTGGCTCGGGTCAATTCAAGGAAACCGTTCCGGTCTTGGACTCCAAGGGGCACATGACATCAACCGAGGTCGAGCGCGACCTCGCAGTCGATATTGCTCTGCATTGGGGCGGCGGTTACGACACCGAGATCCGCTCATTCGTCAACATCATCTCCACGCCCAAGGGTGGAACACACGTTGTCGGCTTTGAGCGTGCACTCACCAAGACGCTAAATGAAGCCTGCCGAAGCACGCGCATGCTCAAGACTGGTGATGAAGACCTAGCAAAAGACGATGCGCAAGAAGGTTTGACTGCGGTGGTGACCGTGCGCTTGGCCGAACCACAGTTTGAAGGCCAAACCAAGGAAGTACTCGGCACCTCAGCAGCCTCGCGGATCGTGGCCAATGTGGTGGCCAATGAATTTGGCGCATTCTTGACCAGTAACAAGCGCGTGGACAAGGCCCGAGCCAAGGTTATTTTGGAAAAGGTGGCCTCGGCCTCACGAACCCGCATTGCCGCCCGCCAACACAAAGAACTGCAACGCCGCAAAACAGCCCTGGAATCTTCGTCGCTGCCGACGAAGTTGGCGGATTGTCGAACTGACGACATCAGTCGCAGCGAATTGTTCATCGTTGAGGGTGACTCGGCCTTGGGAACTGCCAAAGTGGCCCGCTCAAGTGAGTTCCAGGCGTTGTTGCCTATTCGCGGCAAGATCTTGAATGTTCACAAGGCGTCGGTCGCTGACATGTTGAAGAACGCCGAGTGTGCGGCGATCATCCAGGTGCTCGGCGCGGGTTCGGGCCGAAGTTTTGATCTCGATCAAGTGCGGTACGGCAAGATCATCTTGATGTCTGATGCCGACGTAGACGGTGCGCACATTCGCTGTCTGCTATTGACGCTGTTCCACCGGTATATGCGACCGCTTCTTGATGAAGGCCGCGTGTTCGCGGCGGTGCCTCCACTGCATCGCATTGAAGTCGTCAGCGGTGGTGGCAAGAAGAACGAGTACGTCTACACCTACTCGGATCAAGAAATGCGCAAGGTGATCGCTGATCTGGCCAAGAAGGGCAAGCGTTACAAAGAGCCCATCCAGCGCTACAAGGGTCTTGGCGAGATGGACGCCAGCCAGTTGCGCGAAACCACCATGGATCCGCGCAATCGAAGCCTGCGCCGCGTGACGATGAACGATGCCGAGGCAGCCGACAAGGTGTTTGAGCTCCTGATGGGCAGCGATGTCGGACCACGCAAGGAATTCATCGTTGAAGCGGAAGGATTGGCGCAGGCTCGCATCGACGCTTAAGCCTGCAGGTGGGTGAGCATTCCGGTGGCCACGTCGTAGATGGCTCCTGCAACATCAAGGTCCTTGGGAAGCAACGGGTGTGAGGTAATCGCAGCGATGTCCTTGCGCAACGTCGCCATCGGATCCTTGATCGGGCGAAACTTAATGCTGCTCGTGTCAATGCCATGACGTTGGTCAATGAGTTCGTGTAATTCAGCCTCAGTCGACTGTGCCATTCGACATTGGGTGTGCGGCATAACGAGTACTCGCTTTACGCCCAGCAGATACACCGCCAAGACCAAGGTGCGCAATACGTCACCAGTTACTCGAGCTCCGGCGTTACGCAAGATTTTGGCATCGCCTGGTTGGAGGCCGAGAACTTCAAGCGGAGCAATGCGCGAGTCCATGCAGGTGATGATGGCTAAACCTTTGGCCGCTTTTGCTTCCAGTCCGCCCAGCGCGAAGGAGGAGACGTAACCCTCGTTCGCGGCGAAAACATCGGCGAAGGCTTCAGGAACAGTGGACTTATCGTCTTTACTCACGCCTACATCCTGCCTTGTGGGTCTTAGAGCGGCAACCAGTGACTCCGCAATTCGGGCACTGCATCGCACGATATAGGGCTGGGAACGAAGTGGTCTTGGTGAACCAGGCTGATGCTGGTGCTCCCCGAAAGGCCGTGCACCTGAACGGTTGTGCGGTGTTCATCGGTTGTTTCCAGGGTTACTGCGGTGGCCGTTCCAAAGGGGACCTGAGGGTCAGCGGCGATTTCGGCAACTTGTGCCGCAGCGGGCAGGCAACTGCGTCCGCGCACACGTGCCATTGGGGGATTGCCGGTCTGGGTTTGCATCAGTTCAGCGGCTGAGATCTGCCCGAGGATCAGCCCTGCCGGCAGCAAAAGCACGCTAGGGGCGTAACGATGGCCGCCCAGGTGTGAGCACTCCCAGTAGTGGTGGTCCGCGATGTTGCTGAGCTCGTCAATGAGGCGTCGGCCTTCGATTGCGCAACACACGTCACGCTTGCCATTGGTGCAAATCAACGTCACGGACTCAGTGACTCGTCCCCACCCTGCTGGCACATGACCGTGCATGACGGCATCAAGGTCAACATCTCGGAGCACAGTGGCCAGTTCGGCGTCACTGTCAACATCGCGTGTGCACAACCAGGCATCGGTGAGGTCACTTCGAGCGATCATCACGGTTCGAGCACCGGTGGCGCGGGGATGGCGACCCACCCGGCGGATGGCCAACGCGGTAACCGTGTCGTGGTCAGTCAGTGCTGCCAACGCATCGCTAGCACCTGCGCCAAGGCCAGGTTCGGTAACGGGGCGGGCTCCCCAAGGACCTTCTTGCTCAATGCAGATCCACACCGTCACGTGTGGAGCAGTGCCAGCCAACGGTTCACTACTGGCTTGGCTAAGAGCCGCACAGGAGTTGGCACCTAATTGCCCATGAGTGCCAACCAGCGAACTCATGCTGGACCAGAAACCGCGGAAATCGCATGGAGGGCTGGCATTCCGGAAGCATCACGCTTGCTTTGTTCCTGTGGAAGTTCAACGGCAGCGCCACGTGGACCAGCTGCTCGCGCCGGCGCGGTACCGGCCCAGGCCAGAGTGAGTTCGTCCTCGCCCTTGAGGAATCGCTGACAGCGCATTCCCGCAGTTCCGCGACCCTTGATGGGGAATTGCTCCAAGTCCGTGACCTTCACACTGGTGCTTGCCGTGCCAGGAAGAGCATGTGAACTGCCGGCAACGGTGACGACTTCAGCACTCCACGTCGGATCGACGACGCCGAAGAAAATGACTTCGGATTTAGGCGCGACTTTCATGCCGGCCATTCCGGCTGCACCTCGGCCTTGGGGGCGAACCGCTGCGATGGGGGAGCGTAAGAGTTGTGCGTCCTTGGTGACGAAAATAAATTCGCTGTCTTCATTGGACACTTCAACTGCGCCGACCACTTCGTCGCCCGTCTTCAGCGCGATGACGCTCCAGGAATCCTTGGTACTTAACTCCGCAGCTACGCGCTTGATGACACCTTGCTTAGTTCCCACTGCCAACGACGGAGCTTGCTCGACTTCCTCATCTGTTTGCGGGCACCGCACCAATCCGATGATGCGTTCCTTGGCTTCTAGGGCCATGACTTCAGCGGCCGAGACACCACCGGCCACGCTGGGCGAGCCCGAGGTGGCCGGAAGGTTAGGTAGGTCCACGACGTTGACTCGGATGACTCGACCAAGCGAGGTCACCACACCGACAGCTCCACGTGTCATCGCGGGGGCGGTCGCCAGGATCACATCGTGGCGAGAGCGGGTTTCGTCTTCGCTGGCTTCGGTGACCAAGGTGGCCGAGCGCGCCAACAATCCGGTGGACGAGAGCAGTACTCGGCACGGTTCGTCGTCGATCTCTAAGGGAACAGTTGAGGTGACCGGTTGGGCTGAGGCTTCAAGCAACACGGTGCGACGGTCGGTTTGGTGCTCTTTGGCAACGTCAGCAAGTTCAGCGGACACCAACTTCTTCAACACGGATTCGTTGCTCAAGATCTCGGTCAAGGCTGTGATAAGGGCTTCGAGTTCGGCCAGTTCATCGCGCAGTTTGCCTACTTCAAGTGAGGTCAAGCGACGCAGCGGCATATCCATGATGTGCTGGGTTTGAATTTCAGACAGTTCAAAGGCCTCAGCCAACTTGGCGCGAGCTTCGGTGGAATCTTTACTGGTGCGGATGATGTGGATGACATCGTCGATGGCATCCAAGGCGATGAGTAGGCCTTCAACGATGTGGGCGCGGTCGGCGGCCTTGCGGCGACGATATTCACTGCGACGACGTACCACTTCAAAGCGGTGTTGGATGTACACATCGAGCATCTCGCGCAAGCCCAGGGTGCGCGGGCGACCCTCGACCAGGGCCACGTTGTTGATGGCGAAGGAATCTTCCATGGGGGTGAGCTTGTAGAGCTGCTCAAGCACAGCCTCGGGGTTAAAGCCATTCTTGATTTCAATCACCAGACGCAGGCCATTTTCGCCATCGGTGAGGTCGGTGACATCGGTGATGCCGTTGAGCTTCTTGGACCGTACGAGGTCAGCAATGCGATCGATGACCTTTTCTGGGCCGACGGTGTAGGGGAGTTCGGTGATGACTAAACCCGCCTTGCGTGCGCTGACGCGTTCAATCGAGACGGTGGCGCGGGTGCGGAAGGTGCCCTTGCCGGTTGCGTAGGCGTCTCGAATACCGGCGAGCCCGGCAATCGATCCTCCGGTGGGAAAGTCTGGGCCGGGAACGAACTTCATCAAGTCCAGCAGTGTCGCCTTCGGGTGGTCGATCAGGTTCCGGGCTGCCGCAATGACTTCATCGAGGTTGTGCGGAGGCATGTTGGTGGCCATACCCACGGCGATGCCCGTGGCACCGTTGACGAGAAGGTTGGGAAAGGCTGATGGCAAAACC
>JBAXSF010000033.1:0-10946 GCA_037130835.1 Actinomycetes bacterium | reverse complement strand
ACCAACCGAGGTAGCTGGGCTGACCGCGGGTGCGGTCCCCTGGCTTTGCGACCCCGCCTCGCGGCGGGTGTGCCCTTTCTGGCCTTGTAGCTCATTGACAGTTAGTACTTCGCCCAGATCGGGGAAAACCTTGAGCCCTTTTTCCAAAGTTTTTTCAACAATTTTCCGCAATCGGGCCCGCTAGGCACAAAATCTGGCCTGGGCAGACCGAAATCGGCCTTGATCGACCCTGAAATCAGGACCAAATGTGACCGATAGTGTCCGTTTTGTCCTATTTGATGAGGTCGAAGATCTTAAAGATCGGCATGTACAGGGCGATGATCATCGCTCCCACGATGCCACCGAGGAACCCGATCATCAACGGCTCGATCAAAGCTGTGAGGGATTCAGTGGTCGCTTCAACTTCCTGGTCGTAAAACTCAGAGATCTTGTGCAGCATCGCATCCAGGGCTCCGGTGTCCTCGCCCACAGCCATCATCTGCACCAGCATCGGCGGAAAGACTGCGTGACGCGTCAGCGGTGCCGTCATAGATTCACCTTGACGAACCGACTCTTGCACGTCGAGGACAGCTTTACCCACCACGCTGTTGCCGGTGGTCTCGGCCACAATGTCGAGCGCCTGCAGGATCGGCACACCCGAACTCATCATCGTTCCCAAGTTGCGGGCAAAGCGCGAGAGGGCGATCTTGGCAAACAAGTCACCAAATACAGGAATCTTCAACTTGAGCGGATCAATAAAACCACGCACTTCAGGTGTGTGCTTAACCTTGTTCCAAATGATCACACCTGCGATACCAAAAACAATCAAGAAGGGCGTGCCAAATTTCAACACCGACGACATGAAGATCAAGACCTTCGTCGGTGCTGGCAGTTCACCACCCAGTGACGTGAACATCTTGGAAAAGACGGGAACAATGAACAACAGCATGCCCACAACGGCCAAAATGGCCATCACAAAGACCACGACCGGGTAGGTCATGGCGGACTTGATCTTGCCCTTGAGCTTGACCTCGGCCTCGTAGTTTTCGGCAATCTGCAGCAGGACAGAGTCCAAGAAGCCGCCTACTTCACCAGCGCGACACATGTTGACCATAAGCGGCGGGAAGACCCGAGGGTGCTTGGCTAACGAAGCCGACAGCGATTGACCTTCTTCGACATCTGCACTGACCTGGACCAATATCTTGGCCAGTTCCTTGTTCTCAGTTTGCTCAGACAAGATGACCAAAGCGCGTAGCAAGGACAGACCGGCATTGATCATCGTGGCAAATTGGCGCGACATGATCGCCAGGTCCTTGGTCTTGACCTTAGAACCAAACGAAGGCAACGTGAGTTCGCGCTTCATCCCCGGGTTGAATGCCGTGATGCTTAGCGGCGCGTAACCCATGCTCTTGAGCTTGGTGGCAACAGCCGTTGGCGAGTCAGCATCAATTTGGCCCTGAACGAGTTTGCCGGCGCGATCGCGAACCGAGTATTGGTACGTAGAAGTCGTCATGACAATCAGCCTCGTCCTGTCAACCGGTTGAAGTCATCGATGTGATGACACTTCTCCATGCCTGTGGAATAGCTAATTTGACCGTTGTTGACCAAATCCGCCAGGTGCTGATCCATGGTGTGCATGCCGTACTGGGCCCCCGCCTGCATTGCGGAGTAGATCTGGTGGGTCTTGCCCTCGCGGATCATGTTGCGGATAGCCGGAGTGGCCATCAAGACCTCGGTTGCCGCGACGCGACCGTCACCGTCCTTGGTCTTAGCCAGGGTCTGACACACCACACCCTGCAGTGCACCAGCGAGCTGAACACGAACCTGTTGTTGCTGGTGCGGCGGGAAGACGTCGATGACGCGGTCAATGGTTTGGGCCGCGTCCTGGGTGTGCAACGTGGCAAATACAAGGTGGCCCGTTTCGGCCGCGGTCAACGCAACCGAGATCGTTTCAAGGTCGCGCAACTCCCCCACCATGATGATGTCGGGGTCTTGGCGCAAAGCATGCTTGAGCGCATCGGTAAAGCTGTGGGTGTCTTCGCCCACTTCACGCTGGTTCACGATGCACCCCTGGTGTCCGTGCAAGAACTCAATCGGGTCTTCTACGGTCAAGATGTGATCGCGACGATTGCGGTTAGCAAGGTCAATCAAGGCTGCCAACGTCGTCGACTTACCTGATCCCGTGGGGCCTGTCACCAGGACGAATCCACGCGGAAGCATCGCAAAGTTGGCCACTGCCGCTGGAACACCCAGGGCTTCAAGAGGCTTAATTTCAAAGGGGATCAAGCGAAATGCAGCACCCAGGGCGTCCCGCTGGCGATACATGTTGACGCGGAACCGTGCCCGCCCAGGCAAGGAATAGGCAAAGTCGAGTTCGAGGTCCTCTTCAAACTTTTCGCGCTGGCGCTGGGTAATTGCCGCGTACATCACGCGCTGAATAACCGGTGCCGACAGAACGGGGAAATGCTCTAGAGGCACAAGATCGCCACGAACGCGGATTACCGGGCGGCTTCCGATCGTGAGGTGTAGGTCAGATGCACCTGACTGCAAAACTTCTAAGAGCAATTCCTGTAGATGTACTTCGTCCTCGGCTGCTTCCTTTTCCGTCGTGACGCGACGGTATTCATCACTGAAATCCTCACTGATTTCGACGTCGTCAACGTCGACCACTTCCTCGCGAGGCGCCATGACAGGGGGTTCTGCAGGTTCAGGCAGGGGCTCAACCAGGACCGTCGGTACTGCAGCAGATTCACGGCTAGCCGTTGGCTCAAATGCGGGTGCGACCTGCGCGGGCGCTGCAGCTACGGGAGGCACGACGTTTCCACTCGGGGCAAAGCGATCGTGCGCAATGGCAGAGCCGGCGAAGAAGTCCTCACTAGGGGCACTCCACGCCTGGTCGTCGCTTGGGACCGAGGTAAAACCGGTGGTCTCCACTACAGCCTCCTTGAAAGCACCCGGAATGGACGCCTATCTGAAGGTTCTATCGGCGCTTTCAGGTCTTTCCTTAAGCGCTGATCTAGACCACGACGCGCAGGATCTCGTCAATCGAGGTCGTTCCATTGAAAACCTTGGTCATACCGTCATCGCGCAGGGTCACCATGCCCGATCGCAGGGCAGCAGCGGTAATTTCCGTGGCTGGGGCGTGCTCAACGGCCAAACGCTCAATTTCCTCGTTGACCATCATGACCTCGTGGAGAGCCATTCGGCCTTTGTAGCCGGTACTTGAGCACGACGGGCACCCCACGGGGCGATACAGGGTGGGAATCCCGGCCGACAAGTCCCAGTTGACCTTGGCAGTCGTCAGGGTCTCCTCGGTCGGCGTGTAGGCCTCCTTGCACTTCATACACAAGCGGCGAGCCAAGCGTTGGGCCAAGACCGCATCGACGGCCGAACCCACCAGGAAGGGCTCAATGCCGATCTCGGTCAAACGTGTGATGGCTGACGGCGCATTGTTGGTGTGCAGGGTCGACAGTACGAGGTGGCCGGTCAACGCAGCTTCAACAGCAATCTGTGCGGTTTCATGGTCGCGAATCTCACCGATCAGGACGATGTCAGGGTCGGATCGAAGAATCGATCGCAACGACGATGCGAAGGTCAGACCGGCCTTGACATTGGTTTGCACTTGGCTAATTCCTGGCAAGCGGTACTCAACCGGGTCTTCGACCGTGATGATGTTGACTTCAGGACGGTTCAAGATATTCAGCGTCGCGTACAGCGTTGTTGACTTACCCGATCCCGTAGGGCCGGTAACCAAAATCATGCCGTAAGGCTTGCCAAAGCTTTCGCTGTAACGTTCGTAGTTGTTCTGCGTGAAGCCCAACTCAGACAAGTCCAGGCGGGCCGTGGAGTTGTCCAAAATTCGCATGACGACTTTTTCGCCCCACACGGTGGGCAACGTCGCGACACGAAGGTCAATCTTCTTGCCGTGGGCTGATACCGAAAGGCGCCCATCCTGCGGGATTCGACGCTCAGCGATATTGATGTCAGCCATGATTTTCAGGCGTGAAATCACACCAGATTGGATCGATTTGGGCGACCGCATGACCTCGTGCAGCACACCGTCAATGCGGTAACGCACGCGCAGGTCATGTTCGGTCGGCTCGAGGTGAATATCAGAAGCTCGGTCTTGGATCGCCTGGGTAATAAGCAAGTTCACGAACTTGACGATGGGTGCGTCTTCGACGACCTCCTTCAGGCCAGCGAGGTCATCACCCGTGGCTTCATCAGCATCTTCAAGAGCGGTGGTGAGGTCGTCAAGGTCAGAGTCAGCGCGGTAGTAGCGGTCAATTGCGGCCGCAACATCGGCGCGTGTGGCAACGGCCGGCAATACTTCGTAGCCACTAATCGTGCGAATATCGTCCGCGGCAAAAACGTTAGCTGGGTCAGCCATCGCAACCACGATGCGGCCGTCTTCAAAGCCAATGGGAATGGCCATGTGCTGACGGCACACTGAACCAGGAATACGAGCAAGGGCAGAACCATCAACAGGAAAATCGCTGAGGTCAATAAAGCGCAATCCGATTTGCTGGGCCAAGGCCGCAACCAGTTGCGTCTCACTCAAGATTCCTTGATCAACCAACACGCGACCCAGGCTGCGGCCCAACGTTTGATGCTGATCAACGGCAACACCGAGCTGATCGGTCGTGATCAGCCCGTCCTCGAGCAGGATGTCGCCGAGTTGCTTCACCGCGGGCCTCCTTGTTCACACCGCCGGAGGGGAATCTTGGCGGTGGTTCTGCCTGAGTTATCGGCACCCTGCGAAAAAACTGAACTCTCAGGCACAAATATGCCCAAAACTTGCCCAGAAACGGGGCAAAACGGACTATCTGGGGTTTAGGGCTGCCCGCAGGACGGCGATCGGGACGGTAGCTCCGGTCATCAACTCGACCTGGCCGAGCGCCTGATGGACCAGCAAATCCAGCCCCGACAGCACCTCGCCAGCCCAGTTCGAGGCCAAGAGCGTGGGCCAGGGGTGATAGATCGCGTCAAAAAGGAATCCGGCTTCCTGGGGCGGAGCCAGCTGACCGGCTATCTCAGCCGGTGCGGTGTTCATGACCACCGGTCGATCCAGAACTGCACTCCCCTGACTCCAAGGCACGATCTCTACGACCAACCCTAAGAGCGCACCTAGATCTTGCATGCGCTGCGACGACTCGCCGTCCCGAGCCACCACCGCACATTCGCGACTTCCTAATTCATGCAGCGCCACCATGGCCGAACGCGCAGTCGCCCCTGAGCCAAGAATCGTTGCGCTGTCGATGGAGACCACGTGGCGTTCGTGTAAAGCCGCGACGATTCCGCTCACATCCGTGTTGTGACCTGATTTCGTGCCGTTGGCAAAAACGACAGTGTTAGCAGCTTGGGTGAGCTCGACTACCGGCGTGCGAGTATCGAGAACAGGCAATACCGCTTCCTTCAATGGCATGGTCAATGACAGTCCAGCCCATTCACGGCCACACGCGCTGACAAAGTCCACGACACCATCAGCCGTGACGTCAACGGCCTCGTAGGTCCAAGACAAACCCAATTCCTCGTAGGCAGCACGATGCAGAGCAGGCGAAAGCGAGTGCTCGATGGGGTGCCCCAGGACCGCCGCCCTGTGCACCGACTCTGCCTGACTCACGGAAGTGTCCTTTTGTACTCGGCTTTGAACTTCAGGAATTCAGCGTAGGAGTCGGTGAACTTGGTAATGCCCTTATCCGGGTCTGTCGTGACGAAATACAGCCAAGGACCGACCACAGGAGCTACCGACGCCTCCAGCGCTAGCTCCGACGGTGAGTTAATCGGTGTTGGTGGCAACCCATCGTTGCGATAGGTGTTGTAGGGGGAATCGTTTTGTAGATCCTTCAGTGTCAACAGACCAGATGCGCCACCCAACGAGTAGGCAACAGTGGAATCAAACTGCAATCGCATCCCTTGTGAGACACGATTTAAAATCACTCGCGTGACTTTTGAATAATCAGATGGAGCAACCTCGGCCTGAACCAAACTCGCGATGGTCACCGCTTCGTAGGGGCGAATACCGGCTGCCTCTGCCTTTCGTTCGAATTCAATACTGGTTGCCACTTGATTGAACTTGTCCACCATGGCACTAAGCAACGTCGTTGCCGTATCTGTGGGTTCAACATCGTAGGTAGCCGGAAAAAGAAAGCCCTCGACGCGGTTCTTGGCATAGGCCGGCAACCCTAGAGCTTGAGGATTGGCTAACACCTGTTCCACGTCTGACTGGGAAATCTTGGTCTTCGTCACGATCTGTTGCGTGATCTCGCGAATCGATGCACCCTCTCGGACAATGACACGAGCAGTGATGCGAGCCGATGGGTTCAACAGGCGCTTCACCGCCTCGGCAGCGCTCATTTTTAGTGGCATGGAATACGAACCAGGCCCAATGCTGCGGGAATCGGGGTTGTCCTTAGTCGCGGCAACAAAGGCTCGCTGGCTAGCCACCACATCAGCCTGTTCCAGGATCGTTCCAATCCGCTTCGCGCTTGCCCCCGACGGAATCGTGACGTCAACCTGCCCCGAACCGCTGCCCTGGTAATCCTTAGGCGGTCCAAAAACAGACCACACGCCCCAGACCACGCCGATCAGGAGTACGCCGACGACAACGAGAGCGACCACCAATGCGGGTCGCGCTTTCTTGCTCGGTGGTGCATTGATAGGAAGGTCTGACTGAAGGCTCACGGTCCAAGCCTCACACATTCACCTGGTGCCTGACCAGAGGCTCGCTCCATATCAAGAGCGGACTGCAAAATCACCACGGCAGCTTGTTGGTCAATAACGGATCGAGACTGCTT
Organism: Actinomycetes bacterium; assembly: GCA_037130835.1. Classification (GTDB taxonomy): domain Bacteria; phylum Actinomycetota; class Actinomycetes; order UBA12327; family UBA12327; genus AcAMD-2. The sequence continues at coordinate 4,170 of JBAXSF010000033.1, read as the reverse complement.
TGCATTGCGGCCAGCTTGCTGCAATGACTTAGTTGCCTGTGTCGTCGACAGTCGCTCGTCCACCATTCGCACGCCAAGGTCGGTTGCCTGCGCGAGCGAGTGTGCAAAGGCCATGGCTAACTCAGCGGCCGGTCCATTCGCACCAGACAACGACTTGGGTAGACCAACCACAAACTCCATGGCATCTAACTCTGTGGCGAGCTCTATCAAACGTGCGACGTCACCATCGCCGAAAGGAACCGTCTCAACAGGAGTGGCCAGCAACCCGTCACGATCCGACGAAGCAACGCCGATGCGCACCGACCCCACATCAATGCCGATTCGAGCGCCTGGTCGCATGGCCGGTTCCGCTCTAAACAGCCGCGACGGCCGTGACAACGCTGGCCAAGGCCTCATCCAGACCTTCGACCTGGCCGCTACCGCCTTGGGCCACATCGGCTTTACCGCCACCACGCCCAGCCATGGGCTCGAGGATAGCCTGCAAGATGGTGGCGGCGGAAATTCCCCGCTCATTGGCCGCCGGAGTCGCAGCCGCGACGGCAGAAACCTTGTCGTCGCTCACACCCATCACGACAACGATCGCCGCGGCCCCCTGGAACGATCCGCGCGCATCCATCGCGACCTGTCGCACTTCAGCAGCAGATGTTCCATCGGGGGCACGCACCGCTAACACCGAAACGCCGTTGACATCGACTGCTTGATCGCTCAGTGATGCCGTGTCCGCCTTCAGTCGCTCAGCGCGCAACTTGGCAATATCGCGCTCGGCATCCTTCATGCGATCCAAAATCGTTCCAATGCGATCTGGCAGTTCTTCCGGTCGGGCTTTGACAAGTCGAGATACCTGCTGCAACAACAGATGTTCGCGGGCCAGGAAGGAATAAGCATCGGCTCCGACCAGTGCTTCGACGCGACGAACACCCGAGCCAATGGATGCCTCACCCAAGAGCGAGATCACGCCGACCTGACTTGAACGCGCAGCGTGGGTTCCACCGCACAGTTCGCGGGCCCAGTCCCCTACCGAGACCACGCGCACGTGCTCGCCATACTTTTCGCCGAACAATGCCATCGCCCCAATGGAACGGGCGTGATCCTGAGTCATGACTTCAGCGGTGACCGCCAAGTCTGCAGCCAGCACATCGTTGACTCGGTCTTGCACATCGTTCATAACTGATTCTGGAATTGCACTGGTTGAGGCAAAGTCAAAGCGGAATCGACCCGGCGCATTCTCCGATCCAGCCTGAGTGGCGCTTTCCCCCAAGATCTCGCGGAAGGCCTTGTGCACTAGGTGAGTGGCGGTGTGTGCACGCGAGATCGCTCGGCGGCGCTCAATGTCAACCGAACCAGCGGCAGCCATCCCTGCTTCCACCGCACCGGTCAGGATTTCGCCTCGGTGCACAACCAACCCGGGAAGTGGAGTTTGCACATCATCGATGCGCACCGTGGTGCCATCTGCCAGCGTGATGAAGCCAGCATCGGATAGTTGCCCACCGGACTCAGCGTAAAACGGCGTGCTGTCCAAGATCAGGTCAACGAGTTGCCCTTGTGAAGCCGATTGCACTGCTTCTCCATCGACCAACAGGCCGCGCACAGTGCTATCCGTGATCACTTCGTCGTAGCCGGTGAAGAGCACCGGTCCGCCAGCATCGAGCAATGTGCGGTAGCGGGTAACATCGGCGTGACCGGTCTTCTTACTACGAGCATCCGCCTTGGCACGTTCGCGTTGGCCGCCCATCAACGACCGGAAACCGGCCTCGTCCACGCTCAAGCCTTGTTCAGCGGCCATTTCGAGGGTCAAGTCAAAAGGGAAGCCATAGGTGTCGTGCAGCGCAAAGACTTCGTCGCCGGCTAATTGGCTTTCACCACTGTCCTTGGCCTGCTTAACAGCGGTATCAAGAATTGTGGTTCCGGTTCGCAATGTTTGTGCAAAAGCATCTTCTTCAGCTTGAGCAACCGAAAGGATTCGCTCGGCGCCATCACGTAGTTCGGGGTATTGCGCACCCATCACCTCAATAGTGCGCGTGACGAGCTCAGACATCGTCTGATCGTTGGCACCTAACAGGCGCATGGAACGCACCACCCGACGCATGATGCGTCGCAGCACGTACCCACGGCCCTCGTTACCGGGCAAGACACCGTCGCCGATCAACATCACCGTGGTGCGGGCGTGGTCACCGACAACGCGAAGTCGCACATCAGCCTCTTCGTTGGTGCCGTACTTCAGCCCGGCGAGCTCACTGGCTCGCTGAATAATGGCGCCCGTGGTGTCGATCTCATAGATGTTTTCCACGCCTTGTAGCAAGGCGGCCATGCGCTCAAGGCCTAAACCGGTGTCGATGCTCTTGGCGGGCAAATCACCCAAGATCGGGAAGTCGTCTTTGCCTTGTCCTTCGCCACGCTGGAACTGCATAAAGACCAAGTTCCACACTTCGAGGTAGCGGTCCTCGTCAACGACGGGGCCACCCTCCTTGCCGTATTGCGGACCGCGGTCGTAATAAATCTCTGAGCACGGACCACAAGGTCCTGGAACCCCCATGGACCAGAAGTTGTCGGCCATACCTCGACGCTGGATGCGATCACGCGGAACGCCGACCACGTTGTGCCACAAATCAGCGGCTTCATCGTCATCGTCGTACACCGTGACCCATAGTTTGCTTTCCGGTAACCCATATCCCCCATCAGCAACCGAGCTGGTGAGCAATTCCCAGGCCATCGGAATCGCGCCTTCTTTGAAGTAATCGCCAAAGGAAAAGTTTCCACACATTTGGAAAAAGGACGCGTGCCGCGTGGTCCGGCCGACTTCTTCAATGTCGAGAGTGCGCACGACTTTTTGAACGCTAGCGGCGCGAGGCCAAGGGGGCGCAAGCTCACCCAAGAAATAGGGCTTGAACGGGACCATGCCGGCGTTGACCAACAGCAAAGTGGGGTCGTCAGCAATCAAAGAGGCAGACGGAACCACGGTGTGCTGACGCTGTTCAAAAAAGCCCAACCAGCGACGCGCGATCTCGGCGGAGTCCATCGGTACGGACGCACCCTTTCCCACTCAGGTCTAAACAAGCGCCCGTTTAGGCGTTGCTAGAGCCTACCGGCTCGTTCAGGGCTGTTTGGGCGGACGCGGCGCGGAATCGAGAATCTGACGAATTCGGGCAAGGCGCTCTGCAATCGCACCTTCGGCTCCAATTGCTCCGGGCTCGTAATAGCGCGTTTCCAGCAGCGCATCGGGCAGATACTGCTGAGCTGCGATGCGCTCGGGCAGGTTATGCGGGTAGACGTAGTCGGCAGCGCCAGGAATTGCTGGGCCATGGTTGTCACGCAAATGCGGTGGGACCGGACCACCCTTCCCTGCTTGCACATCCGCGAGTGCCTGATCAATAGCAACAATGGCTGCATTGGATTTCGGAGCAGTTGCTAATGCGATCACGGCTTCGGCTAGTGGGATGCGACCTTCTGGCATGCCGATGAACGCCACCGCTTCCGCGGCCGCAACCGCGATGACTAATGCTTGTGGATCCGCCATGCCAATGTCTTCAGCCGCCGAAATCACCAGCCGTCGAGCAATAAAGCGTGGGTCTTCGCCCGCATCGACCATGCGCGCGAGGTAATGCAAAGCAGCATCAACATCTGAACCGCGGATGGACTTAATGAAGGCACTGATGACGTCGTAATGCTGGTCGCCAGCTCGGTCGTAGTGCGCCAGGGCACGATCAACAGCCCGTTCCACATCGGCGTGCTCAATGACCGCCGAACCGCGATCCTGAGCCGCGCCTGCAGAAGCCTCCAGTGCAGTAAGAGCTCGACGCGCATCACCCGAGGCCAACCGCACCAACTGACTCAAGGCTTCATCGTCCACCGTCAGTGCATTGCGCAGACCGCGCTCATCCACGATGGCGCCCTGGAGTACCTGCGACACCACGTCGTCGGTGAGCGGCTCGAGCGTGACCACTAATGATCGCGACAGTAAGGGGGTGACCACCGAAAAGGCTGGATTCTCTGTCGTGGCGGCAATCAGCGTGACCCATCGGTTTTCCACCGCGGGCAACAACGCATCTTGTTGCGTTTTGGAAAACCGGTGCACCTCATCAACAAACAACACGGTTTCCGAGCCATCGGCTCCCAGGAAATGACGAGCCGAATCGATGGCCGCGCGAACATCCTTGATCCCTGCCGAGACAG
>JBAXSF010000032.1:0-11322 GCA_037130835.1 Actinomycetes bacterium | reverse complement strand
CCAATCCCCCGACACCATTTCGCCCAGGCGTCCCACCAGGTCTTCTCGTCCACCCAGATCAACACCGGCCGCGGGTTCGTCAAGCAAGAGCAGTTCAGGGTCCGGCATGAGGGCCCGGGCAATCTGCACCCGCTTGCGTTCACCTTCCGACAAGGTGCCAAAGGTTCGCGTTCCCAGATGCGATACGCCCAGTTGCGCCAAGAGGGCATGGGCGCGGGCATGGTCAGCGGACTCATACCGCTCACGCCATCGGCCGACAATCGCGTATGACGCGGTCATCACGACGTCGAGCACTGTTTCGTTCGGTGGCAACCGATCAGCCAGAGCGGCGCTGGTTAAGCCAATGCGAGGTTTGAGTTCAAAAATATCCGTGTACCCCAGCCGCTGCCCAAGAAGTTCAGCTACGCCAGTTGTTGGCTGCATTGACGCTGAAAGCAACTCCAACAAGGTGGTCTTGCCGGCCCCGTTTTGACCTAGGACGATCCATTGCTGGCCCTCATAGACCGTCCAATTGATGCCGTCAAGGATGCGCAACCCACCACGCAAAATGGTGAGGTCTTTGAGGCGAACCACCACGTCATCTGTGGTGTCCACTCCTTCAATCATCGCTCTCCAGACTCGGACCTGTACCAGACACATCAAACCTAGAGCACCACACGCGTACAAGGTGCCAAGCCACTCCCAGACCCTCTACTGTGTGGCGGGTGATTGAGACCACTCGAGCATCCCAACTCGCGCTCTGGCTAGCCGCTGCAGCCGAGGGAATCGTCAGCCCCGATGACGTGGTGGATGCATGTGGATCGCTCACTGTGATCAACTTTGATGGTGAGGGCGAATCGATCTCCTTGGCTTTGGTCGCAGCCTTTGTTGCGCGCACTCCGCAGACTCGAGTCTTCCTCAACTTGGCGCGACCGGGGGATCCGGGTGAATGGAGCACCACGGCCGACGTAACCGCTCGTGCCGTCACCCAAGGAGCGGCCGTTGTTATCGTTCCCGGCGATCGAATATTGATTCCCTCTCCCGCATCAGGTACCTGGGAATGCTTGCACTCACCAGTATCCGTGAACCCGTGCACCGACCCGGTCGACATCGCCCGACTGTTGAAGAGAACGATCAGAGACGTCGCAGATCAACTCAGTGACCTCGATGTCGCCGCGGGCAGGGACACCATCGATGATGGCATCGTCCATCAGGTTCAGGTCCACGTTCCCAGCGACTGGGACTCCGCCAGAACCGCACTCCTAAAAACTGCGTTACGCATTGACACGGTCTTGACTCTCGCTGATCAACACAGCGGTGGCGCAGTCAGCGCCTCATCGCAGGCAGCGCGATCGCAGTCTTTGTCCGAATTGAAATCGGTGACCAGGCGAGCGATTGAGGCCGCGAGCAGTTCAGCCCCTTACGCACCGATGGCGTGAACTCCCCCATCAACGTGCACGATTTCACCCGTCGTAGCGGGGAACCAGTCAGACAGAAGTGCCACACACCCCTGTGCTGCCGGAACCGGGTCAGAGATGTCCCAACCGATCGGTGCCCGAGTGGCCCACACCTGTTCAAAGTCGGTGAAACCAGGAATTGATTTGGCCGCCATCGTGGCGATAGGGCCCGCCGCCACAAGATTGACCCGCACGCCTCGTGGGCCCAGGTCGCGGGCAAGGTAGCGAGACGTGGATTCAAACGCAGCCTTGGCGACACCCATCCAGTCGTACTTGGGCCAGGCCACCGTGGCATCAAAGTCCAAACCAACAACGCTGGCCTTGTCGCCAAAAAGTGGCAGGCAGGCCATGGTCAAAGATTTCAAGGAGAACGCTGAAACGTGAACAGCCGTGGCCACGTCTTCCCATGCGGTGTTGAGGAAGTTGCCGCCTAAAGCTGCTTCTGGTGCAAATCCGATGGAGTGCAAAACGCCATCGAGCTTGTCTACTCCCACCTCACGCAACCGATCGGGCAGCGCAGCCAAGTCCTCTTCTGACGTGACATCAAGCTCGACCACAGGTGCCGTGGATGGCAAGCGCCCAGAGGTCCGCTGCGTCAACCTGCTGGCACGCCCAAACGAGGAAAGGACGACTGTGGCGCCCTGCTCCTGGGCAAGCTTGGCTACGTGAAACGCAATCGATGCGTCGGTGAGTACCCCGGTAACCAGGATCGTCTTGTTCTCTAGCAAACCCACGTCAATTCCCTCCTACTTACGCCGTTACCAACGAAATCTGTGAACTAATGACCCATGCCCAATCCACCATCGACGGGAATAACAGCTCCCGTGATGTAAGCCCCAGCATCTGAAGTCAGAAACAGCACAGTGTTGGCAACATCGTCGGTGCTTCCATACCTGGCCAGCGGTACCTGAGCCAGAATCTGCGCTTTGCGGTCCTCACCAAGCTCTGCCGTCATGTCGGTGTCAATAAAACCAGGAGCAACGACGTTCACCGTGATTGATCGTGAACCCAATTCGCGGGCCAGTGAACGCGCAAGCCCCACCATGCCGGCCTTCGAGGCTGCATAGTTTGCTTGACCCGCTGATCCGGTCATGGCAACGACCGAAGACATCAGCACGATACTTCCCTTGCGGCTGCGCAACATGGTCTTTGACGCGGCCCGAATGACGCGGAAGGCACCGGTCAGGTTGGCGTCAAGAACCGAGGTGAAGTCGTCATCAGTCATGCGCATCAGCAGGGTGTCGCGCGTAATGCCCGCATTAGCAACCAACACTTCGACGGCCCCTTGCTTTTCAGCAATTTCAGCAATGGCGGCGTCAACTGAACTGGCATCGGTGACATCGCATTTCACAGCGAGGAAACCGGCCGGAGGTTCGCCAGATCGATAGGTGATGGCCACGTTGTCGCCCTGGGCGGCAAATGCTCGGGCAACGGCTAGGCCGATTCCCCTATTGCCACCTGTCACTAAGACTGATCTAGCCACGAAACCTCCCACATCAAGCACGTGTCCTAACGCTATCGGTGCTCCCGACTCGCACCAATGTGGCGCACCGCACTAGCGTGAGAATGCTTGCCGCCGGACTGCTCCGCATGGGGGCATTGTGGCAACAGGTTCAATGCAGGAGTTCATAGCAATCGGGAAAAGGGATCGCAACCAATGGCCGAGATTGACGAGGCTTTTCGCCAACTGCCGCTTGACGCCATCGCCGATGCCGCGCTGGCCACTGGCTCGGGATGCCAAGAGGTGTTGGTCCGAATCCATCAGACCCGCACCCACTTCCTGGCCATGCACGATGGCGAACTCGAAACCAGTCACGACATGAACGACCTGTCGATGTCAGTGCGTGTTCTCTTGAACGGGTCCTGGGGCTTCGCCGGCTCACAAACAGTCACCCCTGATTCGGCCGTGCGATTGGCCAAGGAAGCCACGGCCCTTGCTGCGCTAAGTAAGCCGTTGAGCATCATCGCCGAAGACCCTGCATCTGAACCGTCGTATGGTCGCGTGGAATGGGTTTCGGCCTATGACATAGACCCGTTCACCGTGAGCGCCTCGGACACCATTGACCTGTTGCGTACACGTTCTGAGACGTTGTTATCCCATCCGAGTGTGACCCATGCTGATGCTGAAGTCACCAGTGTGAAAGAAACAACCTTCGTGGCCCACTCCAACGGTTCACGGATCACGCAGCAGCGCGTGCGCACCGGACCGTCCATGCGCGTGACCTCCATCAGCGATAGGGGCTTCGACACCTTGAAATCGCTAGCCCCACCAGCGGCCCGAGGGTGGGAATACCTCATCAACAGCGGCTGGGACTGGGATCGCGAATTGGCTGAACTACCTGAGCTCCTTGCCGAAAAGCTTCTAGCGCCCACCGTCGACGCCGGCCTGTACGACGTGGTTATTGATGCCACCAACCTGTGGTTGACCATCCACGAATCCATCGGTCACGCGACTGAGCTCGATCGCATCTTGGGTTATGAATCCAACTACGCCGGCACCTCGTTCGTTACCACCGATGGTGTCGGTAGTTTGAAGTACGGGTCCGACTTGATGAATATTCGCGCAGATCGCACTGCTACGCATGGCCTAGCCACCACAGGTTGGGATGACGAAGCCGTGCAAGCGCAAGAGTGGAACCTGGTCAAGTCCGGCATCTTGGATGGGTTCCAACTTGATCGGGCCACCGCACCTCGAGGAGGATTTTCCCGATCGAACGGCTGTGCCTACGCCGAGTCAGGCATCCTCTACCCCATCCAACGCATGGCTAACGTGAACCTGGTTCCTGATCCAAGTGGACCCGACCTCGAAGGCCTACTTGCGGAATTGGGCGACGGCCTCTACATCGTGGGCGACAACTCGTGGTCCATCGATATGCAGCGTTATAACTTTCAATTCACCGGTCAGCGCTTTCACCGCATTAAGGACGGCAAGGTCGCTGGACAAGTTAAGGATGCTGCCTACCAAGGACGTACCCTTGATTTCTGGGGCTCGATGAGCGCAGTCGGTAACGACTCCACCTACCAACTCATGGGGGCCTTGAACTGTGGCAAGGCCCAGCCTGGGCAATCGGCTCCCGTCAGCCACGGCACACCGGCGGCGCTGTTTCGCAACGTCAACATCTTGAACACCGTTCAGGAGGCACAGTGAATCAGCATCCCTCGTCTTTAGTTGAGCAGGCCTTGGCTTGCGCCCATGAGGGGGCAGAGCTCATTGCCATTGCCGATCTTGAACAGCGGGGCAACCTGCGTTGGGCGCAAAACTCCCTGACGACGAACGGATTGACCCGCGCACTGTCCTTGACCCTCATTGCCCTGGTCCAAGACACGGACGGCACCAAGACTGCGGCGCAGACTTTCACCAATATTGACACCGAAGACCTGCAATCAATGGTCAATCTCCTCATCGACCGCGCAAAGCATGGTGATGTTTCCACCGTTGACAGTGGTGTGGCATTGGCGAGCGATCACGTGGATGCAACGTTCGCCGATCTAGCACCTGTTATGGATCCAGCGGTGTTCACCCCTTTGATTCAACCCTTGGCTCAGGCGTTGAATCGAGCACGCGCTGAGGATCTGACGTGGTCCGGCTACGCCGAAGCCAACACGGACTCAACGTGGGTAGGTGTGAGTTCAGGAGCTCGACGTGTCTTCCACCAAAACGCTGCCAGCATCGAGATCACCCAACGTGCAACGCGCACCGATGGTGTCCTGGTGTCCTCGTGGGCGGGGGCATCAGCGAATACCTTTGCTGAACTTTCCATCCCAGACCTTGAACACACCGTGCGTCAGGCCCGCGAATGGTCCGAGTTGGACATTGAGGTTGAGCCGGGACATTACGACGTGATCTTGACCGCGGCAGCCGTCGCCGATTTGGCCATTCCTGCGTTATGGGAAGCATCGGCCCGCGACGCAGTTGAAGGTAGCTCGGCCTTTGCGCAACCTGGTGGCGGAACCAAACTCGGGCAGCCGGTCATGTCACCCAAAATCTCCATCAGATCCGACCCTGGCCACCCAGAGGTATCCACAGCACCGTTTGTTGTTGAACATTCCAGCGGTCCAACGTCCTCCGTTGCCGACAACGCTCAACCCCTAGTGGCGACGCAATGGATTGACAGCGGCGTCCTGCGCCACCTCATCGGCCCGCGCAGTTACCAAACCACCGTTGAGCAGACCCGTCCGACCATCGACAACATCATCATTGACTCACAGGGTTCGGGCACACTCGCTGATCTGATCTCGCGAACTGAGAATGGCCTGTTGATTACCTGTCTGTGGTACATCCGTGACGTTGATCGACAAACCATGCTGCTCACTGGTCTCACTCGCGACGGGGTTTATGTCGTCAAGGATGGCAAAGTCGTGGGAGCGGCATCAAACTTCCGCTTCAACGTCTCGCCACTCGATGTGTTGAGCAACATCGTCGACAGCACCGACAGCTCGCGCACTCAACCTCGTGAATGGGGCGAATATGCTCAGCGTGTCATTGCACCAGCGGTCATGTCGACAGGATTCAATCTGTCGACCCGTTCAGATGCTCGCTGACAACCGATCAGGCGTCCTCGAGGCGAAAACCGACTTTCATGGAAACCTGAAAGTGCTCAGCCTTGCCGTCCGCGATCTGACCGCGGATCTCAGTGACCTCAAACCAGTCAAGGTGACGCAGCGTTTGGGCTGCTCGACCGATCCCATTTTGAATGGCCGAGTCAACGCCCTCAGTGGATGTGCCAACGATTTCAGTGAGGCGGTAGGTCCGATTGGACATGTCTTCTCCTAGGGGTCAGGTGCATTTCGGTGTGACTTCTCACTCATTGTGCCTGACATCGCCAGTGGGCGCGCCATCCACTGCAATTAGTCGTACCTTGTACACATGGTCGCAGAACAGAGTGCTGGTGACGAGGTCTATCGCATCAGTGGCGCAGGACGATCGCTCAGCGATGACATTAACTCCCGCACTCGCCGCTACCTGATTTCCATGGCTGTTCGAACGGCCTGTTTTATCGGATGCGTCGTTTCCTTTGTGGTGCTAAAGAACGCCATCTTGGGTTGGATTTTATTTGTCGGCGCCCTGCTCTTGCCCTACGTGGCTGTTGTCATTGCCAACGGCCCGCGCCAGCGCACCGCCCCCGTTCCCACCACAACCCTGCTGGATCCGATGCAATCCTTGCCACCACGTTCGGACCCGACTAACTCACCCTAGGCTGAGCCTGTGAAAGCACAGCCGGCGCGATGGATCGTGGTGACGGCATTTGCCCTCCTAGCATCTACGGCATGCATCTTTTTGGCACGATGGCAATTGAACCGGCTACACGGACGCAACGATGCAAACCGGCTCATCACCTCCAACTACGACCAGCCAGCCACTTCGCTGAGTCGCACCTTGCAGCCAGGTCAACCTCTTGCTCCGCGCACAACGTGGCGAACCGTCACGGTCCAAGGCACCTATGACGCAGCCGACGAATTACTGGTGCGCAAGCGTTCCCTTAACGAGTCCACCGGCTACTGGGTACTCACGCCACTGGACACATCCACTGGGCGCATCTGGGCTGTACGCGGCTGGATCAGGGCTGGCGCTGACGCTCGCACCCCATCGCTCACCCCCGATCCACCGGCCGGTCGCGTCAGCGTGACCGGACATCTGCGTGGCCTGGAACGCACCACAGAAACCCAAGGTCTACCCGATCGACAAATCCAAACGATCAATCCGTCGGTGATCAATAGGTCAACATCCAAAGCGACGTATCAAGCCTGGCTGCAAGTCACCACCGAGGACCCCGCTCCGGCATCCACTCCCACGCGCCTTCCCAATCCTGATGTTAGTGCCGGTCCGCACTTGGGCTACGTCGTCCAGTGGATCGTCTTTGCCCTGTTGATCTGGGTTGGCTGGTGGATCGTCCTGCGACGAACAGATGCCGAACCCGCCGAAGATCAATCAACGCCCTAGGCTGTCGGCATGGAATTGCACTTGCGCGATAAAGCCTTCATCGTCACCGGCGCGACCAGTGGCCTAGGTCAAGCCACTGCATTGGAATTGGCTCTGAACGGCGCTCAACTGGTGCTGAACTCACGCTCTCAAGAGAGCCTGACGGCAACAGTGCAGATGCTCGTTGCTGCCGGGGTCACGAAGAGCAATCTCATCACCGTTGCAGGGTCCATTGGCACCCCCGAAGTGGCCACCCAGCTGACCGTTGAGGCTCTTCAGCAGTTCGGGCGCCTTGATGGCGCACTCATTAGCGTGGGCGGACCGGCCGGTGGACCTGATTCCACCATCTCGGACGACCAGTGGCTCGATGCGTTCTCCACGGTTTTTCTGGGCATGCGACGGGTGGCGCGGGCCACCGCAGACGCCATGACTGAAGGCGGATCCATCGCACTGGTTCTTTCGTCGACGGTACATACCCCTGTTGCGGGAATTGCGACGTCCAACGGTTTGCGACCGGGCTTGGCGATGTTAGTCAAACAAATGTCCGCGGAATACGGGCCGCGAGGCATCCGATTCAATGCACTCTTGCCTGGTCGATTTGATACCGAGCGCGTGCGGTTCCTTGATGCGCAAGGTGGGGACCCGGATGGCTCTCGCCAGCGAGCCGAAGCCGGGATCCCCCTGGGGCGTTATGGGCAACCGGGTGAATTCGGTGCGTTTGCTGCATTCATCCTGTCGGATCGGGCGTCCTACCTGACCGGTACGTCCATTGACCTTGACGGCGGAGCTCGCCCAAGTATGTAAACGCTTAGGCGCGCGTCGGCTGGCTGGCGAACTGTGTGCGGTACAACTCGCTATACAAGCCACCTGTTGCAATCAATTCATCGTGGGTGCCCGTTTGGACCACGCGACCATCCTCGACCACCAAGATCATGTCGGCATCGCGCACCGTGGACAGGCGGTGTGCGATAACCAACGACGTACGGCCCTTCAGCGCAATAGCCAGCGCTTGTTGAACCGCAAGCTCAGATTCCGAGTCCAGGTGAGCGGTGGCCTCATCAAGCACCACAACATCCGGAGCCTTCAACAAGAGCCTGGCAATGGCTAGACGTTGCTTTTCCCCACCGGACAAGCGGTAGCCACGATCGCCCACCACGGTGTCCCAGCCTTCAGGCAACGAGTCAATCAAGTCCCAGATCTGGGCGGCGTGCAAAGCGGCCTCCAGTTCGCCATCGGATGCAGCGGGTTTGGCGTAGAGCAGGTTGGCCTTGATCGAGTCATGGAACATGTGGGCGTCTTGGGTCACTACACCAATCCGGTCCCGCAGCGACGACAGCGTGACGTCGCGCACGTCTTGACCAGCCACCCGCACAACTCCCGACGTGGTGTCGTACAAACGCGGCACCAGAGAGGTAATCGTGGTCTTGCCCGCACCCGACGGGCCCACCAACGCGGCCATGGTTCCCGCTGGAATGGTGAACGACACGTCATTCAGGACATCTTGATGTGCGCTGACCATGGGGATCGCGATGGACTCAAGAGAGGCCAAAGAAACTTCTGCAGCGGATGGGTAATGGAAAGAGACATGCTCAAATTCCACTGAGGCACCTGCTACTTCGAGATCTTGGGCCCCAGGCTTCTCGTCGATCATGGGCTCAAGATCAAGGACCTCGAACACCCGATCAAAGCTGACCAGCGCAGTCATAACGTCGACGCGCACATTGGCCAGCGAAGTCAACGGTCCATACAGTTGCGACAACAAAGCCGTTAGAGCGACGAGGTGTCCCAAGGACAGTGTCTGGTCTATGACCAAAACTCCCCCGACGCCATAGATCAAAGCCGTAGCCAACGCGGCCACCAAGGTCAGGGCCGTGAAAAAGATCCGGTTCGCCATGGCGATCTTGACGCCAATGTCACGCACTCGCCCCGCTTTGAGGGAGAACTGATCGCCTTCTTCACCCAAGCGTCCAAAGAGTTTGACCAACAGGGCACCGGAGACGTTGAAGCGTTCAGTCATCACCGTACTCATCGAGGCATTGAGGTTCATGGCTTCGCGAGTCAAACCTTGAAGCTGCTTTCCCACACGACGAGCGGGGTACAAGAACAGAGGGAGCATCACCAGAGCCGCCAAGGTGATCGGCCAACTAATGGCCAACATGGCGATCGCGACCAGAACCAACTGAATGACGTTGGAAAACACCCCTGACAAGGTGCTAGTGAATGCTTGTTGTGCGCCGATCACATCCGTGTTTAGGCGCGAGATCAAGGCACCGGTTTGGGTGCGAGTAAAGAAGGCAACAGGCATGCGCAACACGTGGGCGAAAACCTCGGTACGCAGGCGGTAGATCAAACCCTCGCCAATGCGAGATGAGAACCAGCGCAGCGACAATCCGATCAAGGCGTTGATAATGGCAATGCCACCGACGATCAAGGAAAGAGTGATCACCACTGACTTGTCTTGCTTAACAATGCCGTTGTCGACGATTCGCCCCCACAGCAGGGGTGACACCACTGCGAGAACCGAGGAGACAGAAACCAGAATCAAGAATCCGATGATCAACGTCCGGAACGGCTGGGCATACCGCAGGATTCGCTGCGTAGTACCCGGCGGCAACTTATTGGGCTTTGCGTTGGGACTATTGGACATTGTGTGGAGCGTGCGCCACGCCGAACCACCATGCATCGACATTTACCAATCCTCCAAGTTATGGCAACCGCTGGTCCTACTCACTTATTCCCTCGCTGGCTCCTCCACCATCGGATGCCAAGCGAACCAATGACTCGCGTTCTCTGCGGCGAACCAATGCCTGATCTCCGCTATGACGTGCCTGTCCAAGCAACGCCTTGACCTCGGCCAACCATTGCGGCGAATGCTGCGAAATCTGCTCCGCCCATTCAATCGCTGATTCGAGACTGCCCAATCGATCAACAATCCCCCACTGGTTTGCCTGGTCCGCAGGAATGTGCCCACCCACGATCAGAGCTAGTGCTCGAGACACCCCCACGCGATCAACCAAAGCAGCCAAGGAACCGTGCACCGGAAGTTCAACGTCAGTCGCGGGAGCAAAATCCAGCACCGCATTCGCCTCGGCAACTACTAGATCGCAGGCCAACGCAACGGCTAAAGCATCCGTATCTGCCGCTGAACTAAGCCAGGCCAGACTCACGCGACCTGGGCTGCGCAGCCAATCCAATGCCGCATCAGCCTGAGGGCCACCCCCAGATGCAACGTTCACCACTACTGCGGTTGCCGCGTTAAGCGCTGGATCTAGCCGGGCTTGATCCACTTCATCCGAAGGAATTACCACGACCGCTTTTCTCATAGGTTCCATTGTGGTGCTCATCTGTGCCTTGAGCCACTAGGCCAACGAAACAAGGTCAACGTAATCCTCGTTCCACAGGTCTTCGGCTCCATCGGGGAGCAGAAGTACGCGCTCCGGATCCAACGCCAAGACAGCACCCTCGTCGTGCGTGACCAGGACCACGGCCCCTTCGTAGGAGCGCAAGGCCCCCAGGACTTCTTCACGGCTAGCCGGATCAAGGTTGTTGGTCGGTTCATCGAGCAGCAAAACATTGGCAGCCGAAACCACCAAGGTCGCCAACGCCAGCCGCGTCTTTTCGCCACCGGAGAGGACGCCTACCGGCTTACTCACATCGTCCCCACTAAACAGGAACGAACCCAAAACACTGCGCACTCCAGCATCATCTAAATCCGGCGCTGCAGTTCGCATATTTTCTAATACTGTTCTATCCGCGTCGAGGGTTTCATGCTCCTGTGCGTAGTACCCCAACCGCAACCCGTGGCCTGGCTCAATCTCGCCAGTGTCAGCAGCTTCTGTTCCCGACAAAATCTTCAGCAACGTGGTCTTACCGGCACCATTGAGTCCCAAGATCACCACGCGGCTTCCACGGTCAATCGCCAGGTCCACGTCGGTAAAGATCTCTTGAGATCCATAGGACTTGGAC
>JBAXSF010000031.1:0-11432 GCA_037130835.1 Actinomycetes bacterium | reverse complement strand
CCCACTCCGACGATCAAACTGATCACTCCCACAACCAGCAGGACTAGACCGATGATGACGCGATTACGCAGTGATCGTTGAGGTAAGGCAACCTCAGCACGCATAGCGGCCACCGGTGGAATGCGACTGGCTCGACGAGCCGGAATGTAGGCAGCTGCGACGGTTACAAACAGGCCAACGATGAGGGCAACGATGACCGTTCGCGGCTGAACCACCAGTGATCCAGTTGGTAGGTCACCACCCAACGTCGAGATTAGTTGCTTCAATCCCACAGCAAGGACCAATCCAAAGCCGATGCCGACAATCGCTCCAACAATTCCCACGACAACGGCTTCGCCGAGCACGGCTACTGTGACTTGACGGCGACTGGCACCCAATGCACGCAACAGGGCGAGTTCGCGAGATCGCTGAGCCACCAGCATGGCGAACGTATTCAAGATGATGAAGGAGCCAACGATCAGAGCCAAAAAGGCAAATACGAGCAAAAAGATATTGACGAAGCTCAAGGCCCTAGCAATGGTGGCCGCCTGATCATCGGCGGCCTCCTTGCCGGTTTGAACCTTGACGGTCTTGCGCTCGCTAGGTGTGAGGGTCTTTTCAATTGATGCCTTTGTTTCGTCCTGAGTGAATCCGGCCTTGGACTTGACCGAGATGGCCGAAACTTGACCGGGGGCGAGTAAAAGCTTTTGCGCGGTCAACGGGTCAAAGGCCGTCAGACTCGCGCCGGCGAGGTTGCCCGACGTACCAAAACGGAAGATGCCGGTGACCTTGGCTTGGCTGGGTCCGCGCGGAGTGACGATCTTGATGGTGTCTCCAACAGCTAAGCCGCCGGACTCGGCTGTTTGGGTATCGATGGCCACTTGCCCCGAAGCGATCGGACCTTTTCCTTCGCCGGGAACGAGGCGATAGGGGCTCAGTTCTTGGTCGTCAGACCAACTGGTTCCAAAGGCTGGTGCGCCAGGTGTGCCGACGACCTTGCCGTCGTCGCCAATCACGTAGACGCCGTCAACTTGAACGAATCCCGCTGCACGCTCAACATCCGGCGACTTCTCGACGCGATCCACCAAAGACGCGGAAATAGAAATCTCACGATCCCTCGGCGCCCGGTTGGTCGTGAAGGCCTGCTGTGGAGTCAGTTCCACATCGCTCGTAGTTTGAGCAAAGAGGTCATCAAAAGTCTTTGACAACGTGTCGG
Organism: Actinomycetes bacterium; assembly: GCA_037130835.1. Lineage (GTDB taxonomy): Bacteria > Actinomycetota > Actinomycetes > UBA12327 > UBA12327 > AcAMD-2. The sequence goes on along the minus strand of JBAXSF010000031.1, from coordinate 10,237 downwards.
TGAAGATGAGGGTTCCGGCAACAAAGGCCACACCGAGGACGACCGCCAAAGCGGAAAGGATCAGGCGAATTTTGTGAGCGGCGAGATTTCGCCGAATGAATCGCAACATGGGTCAGGCCTGCTCGCGGCCGGGAACCTCAAGGCGCTTCAAACGTTCGAAAACCTTGTCCGCTGTCGGGTTGGGCATATCGTCCACCACTTCACCGTCGGCCAGAAAGATGACACGATCAGCAAACGCTGCAGCGTTGGCATCGTGCGTCACCATCACCATGGTCTGGCCCAGGTCATCGACTGAGCGCCGCAGGAACGAGAGCACTTCGCCGCCTGATCGCGAGTCAAGGTTGCCGGTGGGTTCGTCGCCAAAGATGATCTCGGGACGACTGGCCATGGCACGGGCACAAGCCACTCGTTGCTGCTGGCCACCGGACAGTTCCGACGGGCGGTGGTTAAGGCGATCTTGTAGTCCGATAGCGGCGATAACCGAATCAATCCATTCCTGGTCGCCCGAGTTGCCAGCAAGGTCCAGAGGCAAGGTGATGTTCTCGATCGCGGTCAAGGTGGGGATCAAGTTGTAGGCCTGGAAGACAAAACCGAGGCGGTCGCGCCGCAGTTGGGTGAGGTCCTTTTCCTTCAGTGTTGCCAGATCAACGTCACCGATGAGCACTTGGCCCGAGGTCACCGTGTCTAGGCCGGCCATGCAGTGCATGAGCGTTGATTTGCCGGACCCAGACGGCCCCATGATCGCGGTGAACTGGCCCTTGCCGAGTTCAACGTTCACCGACTTCAATGCGGCAACTTCGGTGTCACCCTCGCCATAGACCTTCGTGAGGTTTATCGCTCGTGCAGCGGCCGTAGTAATGGCGGTGGCGCTCATGGTGCTCCCTTGGAGTGGCGTTCCCTGAAAAGTCTCTTCAGGACTCAGGCGAGCCTACGGTAATGGTCGGAAACAGCGGTGGCTCGCCACCGAAAGCTGGGCAGATGGCCTGGAAGTCGCACCAATCGCATAATTTGCTGGTCTTGGGCTCAAAAACACCGGTCTTGAGGCGATCTTCAATGTCGTTCCAGATGGCCACGATCTTGTTCTCGGTGGCCGTCAGGACATCAGCGCTGGGTTCATCGATGACCGGGCGACCATCGCCAAGGAACATCAACTTCAACTGTCGGGGCAAGACACCGTCCTTGCGCCACAACACGAGTCCGTAGAAGCGCATTTGAAACAGGGCCTTGTCCTGAAAGCGGGGGTTGGGAGATTTACCCGTCTTGTAATCAACGATCCGGATATCGCCCGCGGGGGATACGTCAAGGCGATCGATGAACCCGCGCAGGATCAATCCACTATCGAGGGTGGTCTGGACAAACAATTCACGACCTGTTGGCTCAAGACGTTGGGGATCTTCCATCGCAAAGTAAGTGCCTACTAAGTCGCGTGCCTTCTCCAGCCACACGGCGAGGCCTTCTTCGTCGGCGACGGAAGCTACCTCGGGGTCTTTGGCAATGACGGCCTGCCAAGACGGTTCAATCAGAGCGTTCGCGGCATCGAGTGTGCGTTCAGGAGCGGGGAGGTCGTACAAACCCTCAAGCGCTGCATGAACAACGGTTCCGCGGGTTGCCGCAGATGATGGGGCCGTCGGCAACTTGTCAATTGACCTGAAGCGAAACAACAGCGGACATTGTTGAAAGTCCGATGCCCGCGACGGAGACAAGGCGCGTGGAACAGTGACGACTTCGGGTGTTGAAGGGCTCATCTGGTTCACCGTAGTGGAAAACCGCCTAGTCTGAGAACTGTGACCAGCCAACAACCCGCACCCTCGGATTCGGCTGACGTGGACAAATCAGACAAACCGCAAAACCGCGACAGATCAATCCGGTTGGGTTCAGTCCAGGGTGTCCCCGTACTGCTGTCAGGCAGTTGGTTCATCGTCGCGGCGTTGATCACCGTGACTTTTGCACCGGTTGTTCAGGATCGAGTGCTAGGTATTGGTAGTTGGGCTTACGCCGTCGCCCTGATATTCGCCTTGCTGCTTTACGTATCCGTATTCATTCATGAACTAAGCCACACGCTCGTAGCTCGATCGTTTGGGATACCCGTCCTGGGGATCAGGCTCAATATTTTTGGTGGCTTGTCAGAGATCGCCGAATCCCCCACTACGGCGTGGCGTGAGTTTGCGATTTCAGTAGCCGGGCCCGCCGTCTCATTAGTGTTGGGCGTAGTCGGATTAGCGCTAGAAAGAACCTTCGCACCCACGGGAATTGTGGGTGTCTTATTGCTGCAAATCACCGTGGCGAACCTCTTCGTTGGATTCTTTAATCTCCTTCCCGGCTTACCCCTGGATGGCGGACATGTCATTAGGGCTGTGCTGTGGGGGATCACGGGGAACGCGCACCGCTCAACGATCGTGGCTTGCTGGGCTGGTCGCGTGGTGTCACTGATCATCGTTGCCTTGCCCTTTGGGCTTGCAGGGCTCAGCGGTAATAATCCGAGCATCATCACTGTTGTGTGGTGCGCACTGATTGCAGGCTTTGTATGGACTGGGTCTTCGGCCACGTTGGTTCAGGAGCGTATGGCGGCCACCGTTCCTACCTTGTCGGTGGCAGAATTCGTCAGGCCATTCGTCAGCGTCCAGGCAGATACGCCGTTGGCCGTGGCCATGAATCAGGTGTTCGCCGCTAATGCGCGTTCTATCGTCACCACTGACTCATCTGGAGAGGTGGTCGGGATCGTCAATGAACAAGCAGTTACTGCCGTACCTATCGACCGACGCCCTTGGGTCGACGTTGCCTCGGTTGCTCGCAGAGTCGACGATCGATCAGTGGTTGCATACGACCTAGTCGGAGAGGCAATGCTTGCTGATCTTCGTACTAAGGCCCAGCAGGACTTCTTGGTGTTCGATTCCGCGGGGCAGTTGGTGGGCGTGCTCGTCGTTGCTGATGTGGAAACCAGGATGGAGACTGCGCGCAAGGGGAAAAAGCACCGCACTAACCTTGGGTTTTATGAGTGAACTTCCCACCGTCCAGCGACCGCTTCGGGTCGGCGAATCAGTTCAGTTGACTGACGACAGGGGAAAGCACCACACCATCGTTCTTGAAGAGGGAAAGCGTTTTCATACGCACCGTGGCTCAATCGGTCATGACGATCTCATCGGATCCCCCGAAGGGTGCGTCGTTTATAGCGACCGCAAGGTTCCCTATCTCGCCCTTCGCCCACTATTGATGGACTTTGTCCTGTCGATGCCCCGTGGCGCGACGGTGATTTATCCCAAGGACTCCGCGGCAATTATCAGTGTTGCGGATGTTTTTCCCGGGGCCCGCGTGCTCGAAGCCGGTGCCGGTTCGGGCGCCTTGAGCTGTTCACTCCTTCGAGCGATCGGACCTAATGGGCGATTGTTCTCCTTTGAACGCCGTGAAGACTTCGCTGAAATCGCCGCAGCCAACGTCTTGAAGTTCTTCGGCGAAGCGCAAACAACCTGGAGCCTGACGACGGGCGATTTAGTGGAGTCGCTGCCTGATAGCGAAGCGGCGGCGGGCGTTGACCGTGTGGTGCTCGACATGTTGGCACCATGGGAGTGCATTGATGCGGTCGCCTCTGTCCTTATCCCCGGCGGAGTCTTGGTGGTCTATGTCGCCACAACGACACAAATGTCAACGCTGGTTGAGGCTCTGCGTGAACACGGTGAATTCACTGAGCCGGTCAGCACCGAAACGATGGTTCGTTCTTGGCATGTTGAGGGTCTAGCCGTGCGACCCGATCACCGCATGATCGGACACACGGGATTCTTGGTTCAAACTCGGCGCATGGCGCCAGGAATTGCTGCGCCACCGAGGCGACGCCGACCCGCTAAGGGTTAATAACTAGGTAGCGTTGGGACCGGCGATTTCTTTGCCATCGCTGATGCGGGCCACGTGAATGCAATTACCTGGGCATTCCTTAGCCGAGGCGATGACATCGGTAACGAGGTCAAGAGGGACGCGAGTGCGAGCACCGGGTTCAAGGAGTAACTCGTCGGCCTCATCCTTGACGTAGGCCAACCCGTCCAGGTCCATTTCAAACACTGGCCGTGCGTATTGCACGCACAGTCCGTCTCCAGTGCACAACTCTTGGTCAATCCATACTTCAAGAGTGGTTTCAGCTGCATTGATCGAATCGGAACTGATGAGTCACTCCTTCATGAGGTTTGTGTCTTTGAGCCTAACAATCGCGCGCTTGTTTCGCTTGACCCCCCAGATCTGGACTTGACTTCGGACACGGCGGACCAAACTGTGGCGCAAAGACCAAAAGGGGAGTTAGATCAAGGTAGAACATCTGCTCCAGGAGGCGAAAAACATGACTACCCCTGATGAGGGCTCCACCCCACAGGATCGGCGGTACGTCAGCAATGTCAACCCTCCCACTGTGACTGATCGGGATTTGGCCGCAGACATTGCATCGTTAAGCGCCCAGAACCGACGGTTGGTGTCAACGCTGCAACAAGCACGCGAGCAGATTGTCACTCTCAAGACAGAGATGGATCAGCTCGCCCAGCCGCCCTCCGGATTTGCCATTTTTATTGGTGCTAACGACGACTCGACGGTGGATGTGTTCGCCAATGGCCGCAAGATGCGCATTGTTGCTAGCCCAGATGTCGACGTTGCGGCGCTTGAGCCCGGACAAGAAGTCATCCTGAACGAAGCGATGAACGTTGTGAAAGCGCTGGCGTTTGAAAAGGTCGGGGAGATCGTGCTGCTCAAGGAGCTTCTTGAGGACGGCGAGCGCGCTCTGGTCCTTGGGCATTCCGATGAAGAGCGTGTGGTGCGCCTCGCTGACCCGTTGCTCAAGGGCCGTGTACGGACTGGGGATTCCTTGCTGTTGGACAGCCGCTCGGGCTTCGTGCTGGAACGAATCCCTAAGTCTGAGGTCGAGGAACTCGTTCTCGAGGAAGTCCCCGATATCCAGTACGAAGACATCGGTGGTCTTGGCAACCAGATTGACCTCATTCGCGATGCCGTGGAATTGCCGTATCTGCATCGGGACCTTTTCGCCGAACACAAGTTACGTCCGCCCAAGGGCATCTTGTTGTACGGGCCGCCCGGATGCGGAAAGACCCTAATCGCCAAAGCCGTTGCGCATTCGTTAGCCAACAAGGTGGCAGAAGCCACCGGTCAACCCGGCGGCAAGAGCTATTTCTTGAACATCAAGGGCCCAGAGCTGCTCAATAAATACGTTGGTGAGACTGAACGTCACATTCGTTTGGTGTTTCAGCGCGCACGTGAAAAGGCTAGCGAGGGCACGCCGGTGATCGTGTTCTTTGACGAAATGGATTCCCTGTTCCGCACCCGAGGAACCGGTGTGTCTTCGGATGTGGAAAACACCATCGTTCCACAGCTCTTGAGTGAAATCGACGGTGTGGAGGGCTTAGAGAACGTGATCGTGATTGGGGCATCTAACCGCGAAGACATGATTGACCCAGCCATTTTACGGCCCGGTCGCCTCGACGTAAAGATCAAGATTGAACGTCCAGACGCTGAGGGAGCGCGAGACATCTTCAGTAAATACGTCACATCTGATCTGCCCCTGCATGCGGAAGATTTGGCAGAACATGGCAACGACCCAGCTGCAACCGTGACATCTATGATTCAGCGCACCGTTGAATTGATGTACGCCGAGAGTGACGAAAATCGATTCCTCGAAGTCACCTACGCCAACGGCGACAAGCAAATCTTATATTTCAAGGACTTCAACTCAGGTGCCATGATCCACAACATTGTTGACCGAGCTAAGAAGATGGCCATTAAGGATTTTCTGGACAGCAACAGCCGAGGAATTCGTATCTCGCACCTGCAAGCAGCCTTACTCGATGAATTCCGTGAGAACGAGGACTTGCCCAACACTACGAACCCTGATGACTGGGCTCGCATTTCTGGCAAGAAGGGTGAGCGCATTGTGTTCATCCGGACCCTGACACACGGTAAGCAAGGCACTGAGCCTGGGCGATCTATTGAAACGATCGCTAATACAGGGCAGTACCTCTAAGCGCCGGTGTCTGTCCCCACCGACAGTAGGTTGACACCATGACCGTGCGACGCATCATGGGCACCGAAGTGGAATATGGAATTTCTGTGCCTGGGCACCCGCATGCCAATTCCATGAATCTGTCGGCGCAGATCGTCAATTCCTATGGTGTGGCCCAGGTGCAAGGCGCGACCACGCGGTGGGATTTCGAACAAGAACACCCCCTTGATGATGCACGCGGTGTGGATTTGCCACCGGCTCTTCGCGAATCCCTGGAGGGCACGTATGAAGATCCAGGCCTGTTGAATGTCATCTTGACGAATGGTGCACGCCTCTATGTTGACCATGCCCACCCTGAGTACTCCACGCCGGAGGTGACCAACCCGCTGGATGCAGTCATTTGGGAAAAGGCAGGGGAGCAGGTGATGCTCTCGGCCATGCAACGTGCCAATGCCGCTCCTGGGGCCCTGCCCATCAACCTGTATAAAAACAACACCGATAACAAGGGTGCTTCCTACGGTACGCACGAGAACTACTTGATGCGCCGTGATGTGGCCTTTGGATCCATCGTGCGCCACCTCACGCCGTTTTTTGTCACGCGTCAGATCATCACCGGATCGGGACGTGTCGGTATTGGTCAAGACGGGCGTCACGCGGGATTTCAAATCAGTCAACGCGCCGACTTTATGGAAGCCGAAGTCGGTCTTGAAACAACTCTCAAACGCCCCATCATTAACACTCGCGACGAACCACACGCTGACCCAGAGTTGTATCGCCGCTTTCACGTCATCGTGGGTGATGCCAATTTGTCGGAGTACTCAACATTCTTAAAGCTCGGTATGACCTCTTTGGTCCTAGGTCTAGTTGAGGCTGGTGCCATGGCCAACGTCCCGGAATTGCGCGCCCCTGTCGGTGAAATTCGCTCCGTTTCCCATGACTGGAGTCTTGAACACTTACTGCAACTCACCGATGGCCGAAAGGTAACGGCCCTCGATGTCCAGTACATGTATCTAGACGCCGTTGAACAGTGGCTGTCACTGAACCCCACCGATGATGACCAAACGGCACAGGTGATCAGTCTGTGGCGGGAGTGCCTTGACGCGTTGGCAACGGATCCAATGGGCTTGAGCGATCGCTTGGACTGGGTCGCAAAGTTGCGCTTAATGCAGGCCTACCGAGACCGCGATCACGTGGAATGGGACGAGCCGAAATTGGGGATGCTCGATCTGCAATACAGCGATATTCGGCCGGAAAAGGGCATCTATCATCGGTTAGTCGCTCAAGGACAGATGAAAACCCTGATCACGCCGGATCAATCGCGTCAAGCCATTTCACAACCACCGAACGACACCCGCGCTTGGTTTAGGGGCGAATGTATTCGACGGTGGGGAGACCGCATTTTCGCCGCATCCTGGGATTCGATCGTTTTCGAACTTCCCGATCATGAGTTGCTGCAACGTATTCCCACGAACGACCCCACTAAGGGCACGCGTGAACTTCTAGAAACGTTGTTGGCCGATGTGTCATCAGCCGACGAACTCGTGAGTCGTCTTCAAGCTTTGGCGTAGCCCTACTTCACCTTTTCGATCCGCAACGCCATCACGGGACACGCCTCGACTGCTGCTCGCGCCAGCAGGAGGGATGCGTTGTCGTCAGGAATGGCATGCACTATCGGGTAACCCCAATCATCGAGATCGATGAGTTCGGGGGCAGCAAGAGCACAGAGCGCGTGTCCGTCGCAGGCGATCCAATCCACCACCAGTTTCCTCATGCCGACAGCGCCACGGGCAGGTTCAGAGCCGGCCATGGGTAGGTCGCCCGAACCGAGGTGCATGGAACCTGGTTGACGTGGTCCCACAGGTGGTTGGCAAATGACTCACCGGTAGCCCGCACGAGACCCACTACGCCGTCTGGATGCGCGCACGCTCCGCGGCCAGTCAGCATCGGTAACCACCGCACGAGGTGATCTCGGTCGGTGGCCGAGCCCACCCCTTGAGCGAGTCGAGTCAAGGCCTCAGCGGTGGCTGGCAAGCCGAACGCACACGGACCACATTGGCCCGCCGATTGATTGGCGAGCCAGGTGACGATGTGCGCGGTCAATGCCACTGGGCACCAACTCGGGTCCGCCACGGCAAACAGTGCAACGCCCAGCCGGATATCGGGTTCTGTTGCCACTATTGAGTCAACAACGGCGGAAGGCAATCTGTTGGCTGTCAGCCAGGACCCTGCGTAACCGCCCACCAGGATGGGTTCGTTTGCCACAGAAACACCAGCAGCGGATAGGACTTCAGAAACCGATGTCCCGCGAATTGTTTCGACGATAGTTCGATTTCCTGAAGCATCCATGACGGTCGTCAGCAAGTGACCGGCACTAGCCGCACCGTGCTGAAGTGCGGTGGCGACCAGTGCGTAGGTCTCGGCATTAGAAATCAATGTCGGCCTTCCGTTCACACCCTTGACGCTGGGTTGTTCCTTGAGAACGTAGGGCAAGGCAATTCCGCCCGACAGGCCCTGGACAACGCTGGTCACTTGACCAGAGACGAATCGATCTGGCGCTTCAGCGACCTTGATGCTGATATCGCCGACCTCTTGCACGCGTTCATCGATGGCGCGACGAAGGATGCCCAAGGCCTCAGATCCATGGTGCAGCCAAATAATAACTTCGGTCCCACCCACTAGCCGAGCTACCGAAATTGCGCCATCGAGTATCAGGTGTGGGTTTCTGCTGAGCAAGCCCAGATCCTTTGCAGATGCTGGCTCACCTTCTGCTGCATTGACCACAATGATCGGCTTCTTGCGCTGGTCCACGATGGATTGCAACTTGATGGCGAAGGGGAAGTTTGCGCCACCTCGCCCTCGGACACCATCGCGTTGCAAAGCAGCGATGATCTCGTCAACACGGCGTTTGGTACTTCGCCCAGCGGGGAGGGGTGAGCCATGAACAGCCCGATGTCCCGCCAATGTCATGGATCCTTCAAAGACATTGGGATTGCCTATTCCCGCAAGAAGCACGGGTTCATGTGTTGCGCCAAAGGTCAGTGCTTTCACGACAACGACACCTCACCCTTGTGTGCATCGTGTCCGGCAACGGGTGGCGAACCGATGGTGTTGGCACCAGTCAAGACGATGTAGAGGCGCCATAGCGATGCACTAAGGCCTACGACAGCTGAGCCGATGATGATGCTTAAACCCCACGAGGTCCGCGCATCGGTGCCCGTACCAAACGCGTGAAAGAGACACATGGCCCAGCCTGCGTAAGACAGGCCGTGAAAGATACGCCAGGTCTTTTCTGGCACCCGAGCTCTAATGAAAGTCGTCAGCAGCACCAGCAAAATCAGGTCGACGGCTACGGTCCCCAGCCCCAGCCAGAAAGGCTGATAACCACCACGGAACGGAACAAGCACGTCGATGGGTTTGATGTCGACGTAGGAATCCATGACGGCTGTGGCGACATGGACCACAAGTAGGCCCAAGGCGGCACTGGTGACCCGCACGTGAAGGTCTTGGGACAACAGTCGAGCGGGGGATATGGGGTCGCGTCGGCGCGTTGCTAAAACTCCCAGGGTGAGAGAAAGGGTGAACAACACCAAGAGGACAAACCCACTTGAGCGGTCAAGGAACCACAACGTGTTCATGCGAGGTCTCGATCCTGGGGCCAGTCCCCGATATAGGTCACTTCGTCAGTTTGAGCGATCAAGCGTGCTGGGAGATGCAGGCTCGCCAACCAGCGGCGCGCCGGCTCGCCCATCACGATGGCAGCGGTCGCTACGTGATTGGCTGCAACGCAGGTAGCGGCCATGACCGTTACTGTCCGCCACATTCCGACGGCAGGAGCTTGTGTTCGAGGATCCATGATGTGGTGCGCCGTTGCACCTTCGACTTTCCACTTCCGCCGCACCGTCGATGACGTTGCCAAACCACCAGGACCCACGAGTACAGCAATCGCGGTATCTGAAGGCGACTCGGCCACTTCAATGATCGTCCGGAAATCGGCAGGTCCAGCGATTGCTAGATCGCCACCGATACCAATCACACAAGGCACTCTCAATTCCTGCCAGATGCGCTGACTAGCCACATCGCTAGCCCATGCTTTTGCCGTAGCGCCTAGGTCAATCAGTACTCCCTGCGGAACAGACACGAGGTTGTTGTCAATGGTGATGTCTTTCCAGGTGGACGCTCGTTCAATCACGATGGAGGGTTGGGGGACTGTTTGCTGAGGGACCTCGTGGTTGTACCCCCACGCACGCATGA
>JBAXSF010000030.1:0-11600 GCA_037130835.1 Actinomycetes bacterium | reverse complement strand
TGGACCGCTCGTGCGGTGTCCTCGGGAAGTGCGTTGAGTTCGGCTTCGCGCATGCGGGCACTGTCGGAGGGGTCGGGGAACAAAGCGTTGCGCTCAAGTTCTACTGCTTGGTCAAGCAGGTCGCGCACGTCCTGCAACGTGCCGTCTAAGTTGCCGGATTCCTGCAGGTCGCGTCGACGTTGTCGAGCTTTGCGTAAGAGGTCGTCTAAGCCGCGCCGGCCTTCGCTACCGCGTCGCAGGAGATCGCGGAGGGCTTCGCGGGGATCAGCACCATCGAGGACTCGATCACCTATTTCGTCCAACGCTGAAGCCACATCAAAGGGAGCGGCCAGTGGATCGGGCCCCTCGTGGTAGCCGCCGTAGCGATAGCGAGTCATGGCGCTTAGACCGCGCCGTATACCGAGGTGCCGCCTAGATCATCCTTGGAAATCTTGCGCGTGAGGTACAGCCCTTCAAGCGCGAACTCAACAGCCGCGGCTGCCATGGCTGGTGATTCAGCGCCGTCATCGCCTACTGACGCAACAATGCGGGCCAGGCCGTCGAAGGCACCCACGTCATCCAAGATGGCCTTCGCGGTGACGAGGTCACCACTGACCACGTTGGTGTCCTCGTTGATTTGATCAACGAGGCCGGACAGATCAACACCGGCAAGGTGAGAACGAAACACCTCCGCGATCGCTTTGCGCATGAGGTGTTGGAGGACTTCTTCTTCTCGTCCTTCTTCGCTGACTTCGAATTCGACTTTGCCGCGCAGTGTTGGGACCACTCCGGCCAGGTCGCACACTCGCGCAACAGCAGGTTCTTCACCCGTGATGGCGGATCGACGAAGCGCCGATGCTGCTACTGACTCGGTAGCAGCCACCGCGAATCGCGCGGAAATTCCAGAGCGATCATCGATAGCAGGTGATTGACGTACCAAGCGGGTAAAGCGAGCAACGGTTTCCAGGATGTGACTGGGGACGATGGCTTGAAGAACTGCTTCTTGTCGAACCAGTGCAATCTCATCGGACAGGTGAAGCGGATAGTGCGTGCGAATCTCTGCGCCAAAGCGGTCTTTGAGCGGAGTAATGATGCGACCACGGTTGGTGTAGTCCTCGGGGTTTGCCGATGCGACGAGGAGTAGGTCCAGGGGCAGGCGCAACTGATAACCGCGCACCTGAATATCGCGCTCTTCTAAAACGTTCAGGAGTGCTACTTGGATGCGTTCGGCCAAGTCGGGGAGTTCGTTGACGGCGAAAATGCCGCGGTTCGTGCGTGGCACGAGGCCAAAGTGCACGGTTTCGGGATCCCCCAGCGTGCGACCTTGGGCCACCTTGATGGGATCAACGTCACCGATGAGGTCACCCACGGATGTATCAGGAGTGGCCAACTTCTCGCCGTAGCGATCATCGCGGTGCATCCACGAAATCGGGGTGTCATCGCCTAGCTCAGCGACTCTGGCCTGCGACCACGGTGTCACCGGTTCGTACGGGTGTTCGTTGAGTTCACTGCCAGCAATAACGGGGGTCCATTCGTCGAGCAAACCCGTCAGACTGCGAATCAATCGCGTCTTTCCTTGGCCGCGTTCGCCGAGCAAAACGATGTCGTGACCGGCGAGCAACGCTCGTTCCATTTGGGGGCGCACGGTTTGGTCAAAGCCGACCATCCCGGGGAAGGGATCGCGTCCCTGCTGAAGCATGGCGATCAAGTTGGTGCGCACTTCGTCCTTAACACTGCGCAATTCATGGCCACTAGAACGTAGTTCGGCGAGGGTGGAGATCTGAGGTTTTCCGATGGGTGAAGTCACAGGTCAAAACTACGCCATTGTGAACAATGTGCCAATCGGGCAAAAGTGGCGAATCCTGCGCGTGCGAAGGCTCAATCTCCCTTTGATCGGCCACAATGGGCACATGACCCGATGTGCCGATGGCCTTGCTCGCGGTGGCCACGTAGAAGACACTGCTGCCCGCGCTGCTCAACGAGCCTTGGATGGGCTCCAGGGGCGCGCTCCTGACGTGGCGACGATCTTCATCGCTGGCAGTGCTCCCGAAGAAGCCGAAAGCGCACTCCTGAAGGCCGCTGAAGTCATCGGTGCGCAAACGGTGATTGGTTGCACGAGCGACGGAGTGATTGCTGGTACCCACACATCCGGTGGCGAGCCGGCTGTTTCGGTGTGGGCGGCTTCGATTCCGGGTGCTCGGATTCGTAGCTTCCACCTTGAAGTCATCCGCACGCAAGACTCCTTGGCCGTGGTCGGAATGCCACAGCGACGCGAAGACGACACGGTGGCCATCATGCTTGCTGACCCGTGGTCTTTCCCTGCCGGTGGTTTCGTTGATGGTTCCGTCAAGGCCTTGGACCACCTACCGCTGTTGGGCGGATTAGCCGGTGGTCCATCGCCTGGCAGTGTCCGCATGTTGACCGACGGCCGAGTGGTCAACCGTGGAGCAGTGGGACTGGTCTTGGGGGGTCCAGCCAATGCTCATGTCGCGGTGGCTCACTCCACACGACCTGTTGGCCCACCGATGACGGTCACGTCAGCGGACGGCGATGTGCTCTTTGAACTTGCCGGCCAGCGAGCGGCAGAGGCGATTGATCGTGTCGTTGCTGACTTGACCGGACACGACCAAGCATTGGCGTCGGCTGGATTACTCGTTGGTCGAGTCTTTGATGAATACGCCGATGATCATGGTGTGGGTGACTTTGCGGTGCAGCCGGTTCTCGAAATCGATCGCTCGACGGGACGTGTTTACGTCGCTGATCCCATTGATGTGGGAACGACAGTCCGCTTGCACGTGATTGACCCGGATTCGGCACGAGATGACATTGCTTCGGTAGTTCAACGCTTGTCTACCGAGACCGTGGCCGATGGGGCATTGGTCTTTTACGGTTCGCCCCGCGGGCCCATCGGCGGCGACTCAGAGGGGGATGTGCTCAGTATTCGTCGAGGACTGGCCGCCACGGGAGTCAGCGCAATGTTGACGCGTGGCGCTATTGGCCCGGTTTCAGGTGGCAACCGATTGCTCGGCTTTGCCACCACGATGTTGATCTTGGGCGCGGCAGTCGAAACCCCTTAAGAGGTTTTAAGCGGTTGCCGATTCCTCGGCCGGAGTTGCCACGACGTCGTCGCGATCAGCGAGGCGAATGTCCTTAAGGAAAAGCGACAAGATAAAGGCGGCTACCAACACGGGGATCGCCCAAGTAAACGTTGTTTGAATGGCGTGAATAAACGAGTCAATAACAGGAACCTTCGCCGCATCGGGGAGCTGTTGAATGACAGCCGGTGAACCGGTGAGGCGATCAGCACTGACACCGGCTGGCGGTCCTTTCGGGAATGCCGCCGCCAACGAGCTTGTCAGGGTGCCAATCAAGACCGAGCCAAAGACGGCAATGCCAAAGGTGCCACCCATCTGACGCATGAAGGTCGCCGTCGATGTCGCGACACCAATGTCCTTGCGCTCAACGGCATTTTGAGCTGCGAGGACCAGAACCTGGGTGGTATTTCCAAATCCGTAGCCCAGCAACAACATGGCCAAGCTGTAGTAGACGGCTGATGTTTCACCATCAATGCGTGACAGAGCGGCCATGGCAATGCCGGACATAGCAAATCCCAGGATGGGGAAAGCCTTATAGCGACCCCAGCGAGTAATTAGACGTCCTGAGGAAATCGATCCGATCAACAAGCCGGTGATGATCGGCAGCATGTGCAGGCCGGCGAGCGTGGGGGACTGGCCTTTGACGATTTGGAGGTAGATCGGCATGTAGATGATGGCGCCGAATAGACCTAGTCCGCCCAAAAATGTACAAGCTCCAGCCACGGTGAATACGCGGTTCCGGAAAATGCGGGTAGGCAGGATGGGTGCTTCGCTCACGGTTTCGTGGCGGATGAATGCAGCAAACAAAACCAAAGCAAGAGAGAGCACTGCCAGCGATGCTGGCGAGCCCCAACCCCATGCACGGCTTCGCTCAAGCCAGAGCAAAAGAGCAACAGTCCACGAAATCAGTAGCGCTGCCCCGAGCAGGTCAATGCGACTTTTGACATCCGAAGTCACGTTCTTTTTCAGCACGCGGCTAATAGTGATGAAGGCAATAAAGCCCAACGGGATGTTGATGTAGAAAATTCCACGCCACGTGAGGTTCTCAACAAAGAAACCACCCACGAGCGGCCCGGCGACACTGGCAATACCAAAGACTGCGCCGAAGTAGCCGGCGTAACGACCGCGCTCACGCGGGGGAATGACGTCACCGATGATGGCAAAACCCATCGTGAGCAATCCGCCACCACCGATACCTTGAATCAACCGGGCACCGATGAGTTGTGGCATGTTCTGGGCTAAGCCACACAGGATGGAGCCAAGCAAGAAAATCAAAATGGCGACTTGGTAGGTGCGCTTGCGCCCGTAGATGTCAGAGATGGGGCCGTAAACGGCAGTAGATGCAGTCGATGCCAACAGATATGCGGTGACCACCCAGGGCAACTGATTGAGGTCGCCTAAGTCACCCACGATGGTGGGAAGCGCAGTAGCGACAATTGTTTGGTCGAGTGCGCCGAGCATCGTCGCGGTCATCAGACCAAAAACCACCACCATGATTTGGCGATGACTGAGTGGGAACTCAGCGGATGTGGTTGGGGAAGTGGTCGATGATGTGGTCATTGGGCTGCCTCTAGGTCACGAGCGAGATTGCGAAGGAGAGTGGCGAGAGTTTCACGGTCTTGGGGATTCCATGAACTCAACGCACTGTCGAGAGTGGCGGCGCGGTTAGCCAGAACCGCAAACAACGCATCGCGTCCACCATCGCTGAGTTCAACGCGACAGCTACGTCGGTCCGAGGGATCTTCGGTTCGCTGCAAGTGGCCTTCGTCCTCGAGTCGGGTCAGGTGACGACTCACGGTGGATAGGTCTAGGTGGAGCTCACCGGCGACGTCACTGGGACGAGCAGGCCGGAGCCGCTCAACGGTGGACAGCACGGCCACCGCGGCTGGCTCAATCGCATCCGATCCACGACTGCGGCGCGACAGCCGAACGACGTCAAACAGGGCCAAAGCCAGGTCTGCTGTGGAGATATCAGTAGCCGTAGTGCCTACCGCTCCATTAGTTGCTTGCGCCATGCAAGTAATATAGGGTACGTTGAAGGAATAAGTCAAGTGGGAAGGTCGCAATGACTGACGCGATCCGAGCCGAGGGGCTCGTCAAGCGGTACGGCTCGGTTACCGCGCTCGATGGTATTGATCTGCAGGTTCCTGAGGGCAGCGTTCTTGGGCTCCTGGGGCCTAACGGTGCAGGCAAGACCACCGCGGTTCGAATTTTCGCCACGCTGCTGCAGGCCGATGCAGGCCTGGCTGAAGTCGGTGGCATTGATGTGGCCAAGCATCCCGATCAAGTGCGGCGCATTATCGGATTGACTGGGCAATACGCCGGCGTCGATGAATACCTCACCGGTCGCGAGAACCTCGCGATGGTTGGTTCGCTGTATCACTTGAAATCATCCTGGGTGAAGTCACGCGCCAATGAGCTACTCGAACGCTTTGACTTAACCGATGCAGCCGATCGGCCACTGAAGACGTACTCCGGTGGAATGCGTCGCCGACTCGACCTTGCTGCGAGTTTGGTAGCCAAGCCATCCATCATTTTCCTGGATGAACCAACCACCGGTTTGGATCCACGTTCGCGACTTGAACTGTGGGCTGTGATCGAGGAGCTCGTGGACGATGGCGCGACGGTGTTGTTGACCACTCAATACCTCGATGAAGCGGACCAACTCGCTGACAACATTGTCGTGATTGACCACGGCAAGGTCATCGCCGAGGGAACTGCCGATGCCCTGAAAGATCAAGTCGGAGGCGATCGGGTCGAGATTGTGGTTCACGATGTGGGCCAACTAGCCAGCGCCGCGACGGCTCTTGCTGGTGTGTCCAGCGGGGCGGCCACCACGGACCAGGATCAACGCAGCGTCACGGTGCCGGTCTCTGGCGGCACCGGAACCATGCTGGAGGCACTTCGCAGCCTCGATGCTGCAGGAATCCACCTCGATGACATTGCGCTGCGACGCCCCACCCTCGACGACGTTTTTCTCTCGCTTACTGGCCATGTCGCTGAAACCGAATCGGGTCAAGCGCCATCGCCGCGTTCATCACGCCGTAAGGACAATTCATGAGTACCGCGCAGGCAACAAAGAATTCATCAATCCAAGCATCCCGTCCCCTTGTTGGGTGGGCGCTCCACGATGGCTGGGCTGTCGCTAAGCGAGACTTGCTCAAGATTGCACGCGTTCCCGAGTCGTGGTTTTTTTCTATTGTTCAACCAGTCATCTTTGTTCTGTTGTTCGCGTTTGTTTTTGGTGGCGCCATCACGGGCACGGGTGGCAACTACCGTGAATTCTTGATGGCGGGAATCTTCTCGCAAACAATTGGGTTCAATGGGGCAAACACCACCGTCGGATTGGCGGAAGACCTCACCAAGGGGATTTTGGACCGTTTCCGGTCGTTGCCGATGGCACCTAGTGCGGTGGTCTTAGGACGCACTACGTCAGACATCTTCCGAGCAATCCTGACCCTTATCGTCTTGGCTATCACGGGTTTGGCCGTGGGTTGGGGGATTCACAATGGGGCCGTTAAAGCACTGGAAGCCTTTGCGCTCTTACTCTTCTTTGGGTTCGCCTTGAGCTGGATTGCTGCTTGGGTTGGTTTGTATATGCCTAATGCCCAAGTCGCCAATACTGCTGGCCTGATTTGGCTCTTCCCACTGACGTTCTTGTCGAATGCCTTTGTTCCGCTCGACTCGTTCCCGAGCTGGCTGCGTCCCGTTGCGGAATGGAACCCATTGTCGAGCGTGACGCTGGCTCAGCGTGAGTTGTTTGGCAATCCCACTGGTGAAATTGTGGGCGGTTTCCCCCAGCAGTCACCGATTCTTTACACGCTCATTTCGTGCGTCGTGATTTTGGTGGTCTTTGTTCCGCTAGCTGTGCGCAAGTACAGCAAGACCGTGGCGCGCTAAAGGGCTATCCCGGGTAGGGATCGACGGCGACAACCTCAACAGAGATGTCGGAACCATTGGGCGCGGTAAATGTTCCGGTGTCACCCACGCTGAGCCCGAGCACGGCTGCCCCCAGGGGCGATTTCAGCGAGTAGACGTCAACACTGGTGTGCGCTGATTCCTCACGCGATCCCAACAAGAACTGCTCGGTGTCGGAATCGCCAGCGAAGCGAATCGTCACCAGGCTGCCGGCTCGGACGGTGCCGTCGTGGACGGGAGCACCGACCTCGGCGTTCTCGAGCATCTGTCGCAACTGACGGATGCGGGCTTCGTTTTTGCCTTGCTCTTCCTTAGCCGCGTGGTAGCCACCGTTTTCTTTCAGGTCGCCTTCTTCGCGAGCGGCTTCAATCCGGCTGGTGATCGTTGCGCGTAGTGGTCCGGTGCGATCGTCCATCTCGGCCTGTAGCCGGTCGAACGCATCCTGCGTCAGCCACAACGGTTCGGGATCCACGACGTTCCTCCAAGATTGGTCAATGCGTTGATTAGGTTAGCGGGTGAGCTGGCACCCTTGGATTTCGCCGAGATTGGCCCGTACCGTGGTGCGTACGGTCACGGTTAAGGCTTGCTCACTCAGACCCCGTTTGCTGGTTACTTCGGTTCGGCCAATCTCATTGCTCTGTCGATCGCGAGCCCGAACGATGCACGTCACCGTGGTCTGGGGATCTCTTACCCGGACCAGGTATTCGACTTTGACACTGCGGTCGTTAATCACCTGATACGCACGAAGTTCGGTCGTAAATGCGGGACGGGAAAGCGACCAGCCCAAGGCAACGATTCCGCCAACAAAGGTCAGAGCAGCAACAGTGATGAACACTGCATTGAGTCGCTGACGAGCAGGAGAGGCATCGCCGTAGCGGCCTGCAGGTCGAATCAGCGCGGGCTGACCAGCATCAGGTGACACACTGGGGTCCTGGCTCATGGTTGCCTCGTCTGTGATCTGGGGTGTACGTCATCATTGTCCTCACGCGATCAACGTGCATCTCAGGGGCTCAGGCAATGCTCGCTTAAGGAAGGTCGTGGAACATGATTAAGGCTGAGGGCATCCTCGAGAACTTCACCGGCCCAGGTCTTGGGCTCATCGGTGGCATCGTGTTTACGATCATTGTCATCGCGAGCATCTTGCTGGTCCGCAACATGAACATGCGGATTAAGCGGTTGCCCGATGAATTCGATGATTCCACGACGCCAGACGCGAAGGAGTAGAGCTAACTCAGCTCTTGCAGAGCGCGGCGCTCCTGGTCGAACATTTCGCGCATTTGCTCGGCTCCCATTGGGCGCGCCAGCAGGTAGCCCTGGCCAATCCTGAAGCCGAGGTCGAGCAACGCGGTGCGTTGTTCCTCGGTCTCAATTCCTTCCGCGACAACATCGTCAAGGTTAAGGGTCTGTGACAAGTCATAAATGGCCCGCACGAGTCCGGTCTCGTTGTCATCGCCGGGCAAGGTTGCCACGAATTCTCGAGCCAACTTGATCCCGCTCACGGGAAGTTGGCGCAGGTAACTCAACGAGGAATATCCGGTCCCAAAGTCATCGATGTAGAGCCGGACGCCAAGTTCGGCCAGTTCGCGCAGCCGATCGGCCATCACACTTTCACCAGGTAGCAAAACGCTTTCGGTGATTTCAAGAACGAGACAATGGGCAGGCACGCCACTGATAGACAGGGCAAACTTCACGTCATCGACGATGCACGAGTCGAGCAGTTGGCGCCCGCTGAGGTTGACAGAGACCAGGAACTCGTGACCGATGCTTTCTTGCCATTGGCCGGCTTCGATCAGCGCGCTTTCCAAAATCTCGCGTCCAAGCGGAATGATCAAGCCGGTTTCTTCAGCAAGTGAAATAAAGTGCGCCGGCGATAGCACTCCCTTGGTCGGGTGATTCCATCGCGCTAGTGCCTCAATACCGATGATCGTGTTGTCCGACAGGTCCTTCCAGGGCTGGAAGTGCACAACAAACTCGTTACGCGCGATACCGCGGCGCATGTCGGCCGTCAGCTGCATCTTGGAGACAGCGAACTCGTGCATCTCCGGCTGGAAGATGGCGTAGCGGTTCTTTCCGCTTCCCTTGGCGTCGTAGAGCGCGAGGTCGGCGTTGCGCATGACATCTTCAATGTCCTTGGTTGCGCTGGATCCATAGGCCACACCAACACTGGCACCGACCAGGAGCTCGGAGCCACCGATACGAATGGGTTGAGCCAGCGCCTCAACGACACGTGCGGCAACCAACTCCACCTCGCGCGGGTCATCGACTTCCTCCAGGAGAACGGCAAATTCATCGCCGCCCAAACGCGCGGGGATGTCATTAGAACGCAGTGTGGAACGCAGCCGGCGAGCAACGGTGCGCAACAGCGAGTCACCCACGGCGTGGCCCAGACTGTCGTTGACGTTCTTGAAGTCGTCAAGGTCAATAAACATCACAGCGAATTCCTTGCCATTACGGCGGCTGTGCGTAATGGCTTGGCGCAGGCGTTCCTGCAACAACGTGCGGTTCGCGAGCCCCGTGAGCGCATCATGGAATGCCTGGTGCTTGAGCTGTTGCTCGAGTTCGTGGCGACGGGTGTAGTCGTGGCACGAGACGGTAAATCCGGCGCCGGTTTCATCCTCGTAGCGCGTCGCAGTCATTTCCACAAAACGCTCTTCGTTGGTATCGGTGACCAAGCGCACCTCGGTACGCGAGCTGCGTGCGGAATCAGAGTTGGTGAGCGCTCGTTCAACGAGTTCTTGATCCTCGGCGTGGACGAGGTCCATCCAGCTGGTTCCGGTCAAGGAATCAGCGGTGGGCCCGATCAGTCGTGCCACTGCTGGCGTGACGTAGGTGATGCACAGATCCGAATCCAGCACAGCGACGACGTCGGACGCGTCGTGGAGAAGTCGCTGGAGGCGTTCGGCGCTCTCGTTTTCGGCGGCAAGTTCAGCATGGCGAACTCGATCAAGGGCATGCGCCACGTTGTCAGCCAATTGCACCAGCGTGGTGCGCGCGGAACGTGAGGGTGAGCGTGATGAAGAGATAGCAAACTGTGATACCTCGGCAACGGTTGTAGCCAAAGAGATCACGCCGAAGAATGCGTCATTGCTTACACCCAGTGACACAGGTAGCGGATCGGTTGCCGGAACCGTACGCATTGCCCGAGCTTCGTCGTCAGCGAGCGGGAGGTCCTGTGCGTCATGGCTTGCGGACTGTTGTACCAACCATGCGTGGGTGACTTCTCCTTGCAAGATTTCAGCGACTGCCTCTCGAGCGACTTGGTGAATCTGCTCCGTGGTGAGAGCTTGAACGAGGTGGTTGCCGGCAGCGTTGAGGGTGCGTACACGCGAGGTGGACTGATTAAGACTGTGACCTAGAAATCCCAAGCGCAGAATCACGGTGGCAAAGACGATGAATGTTCCAAGGAACAAGCCGCGGTAGTCGGTGGGGCGCCCCAGCAACGCGTCAGAGACCACCACGCTCAAGGGTGCAAACCCAGCCAAGACCGTCAGGAGCGCAAAGCGCCACCAAGGAGTCGGCTGGTTGGGGGTAGCGGAAATACTGGTTGATGCCATTGAGGGGTGGAGGGCAGCCATTCCCAGCAAGATAAAGAAAGGCATGCGAATCACGACACTTAATCCGCCACCCCAGGTTTGGCCATCAGCCAAGACGAGCGCGCTCTGGAAAATATTACCAATTACTAACGTGCTCAGGGCCGCGACGACTAAGCGCATTGAGGTGTTCTTGGTTCCGCTACTGGCAAACCACAATTGCGCAGAACAACCAACGGTTGCCAGAGCGATCAGCGGGTAGATGGTGATCAGTGCGGTCACTCCACCATCAAGATTGATATTCGATCCCAACGGACGAAGGATCAGGCCCCAACTGGCCACACCAAGTGCGGTGACAATGATGAGTGTGTCGAGAGCTTCGGCAGGGTCTTCGCGGAAGCGGCGTCGCCCCAAGAGGAGCAGCGCGCCAGCGCCGAGGCACATGTAACCGGCGATGTGAAAGAGGTTAGGAAAACCGGTGGTGCCGTTGGCATAAACGGGAGTTGAACCAAAAACCCATAGCAAGGCGGCTATCGAGTGGAAGACCATTCCACCGAACATCAACCACCACGCGCCCGGGTGTGAAGGCTTGTGGCGAGCGATGCCGGTCGGAATGGCAATCAGCGATGCCAACGTGACGACGGTAGGGAAAATGTAGGCCACTGGCTTACCCAAGAAGGCCAGGTAGAGGGCCATTGAAACCAGGCCAAGGATTCCTAGATTTCGGGCTCGAAAGCGCAACATCTGGTCTCCTTCCTGATTACGGCTGGCGAGGGCTACAGCGGTGTACGGGAGTTATCGGCTAAATGGGGGAAAACCTTGACCCTGAGTTCAGCGGTCCTGGCAGGCCTAGACCAGCCCCCGAAAGCGGGCAAATAGGCCAACCCGTGGGCACAGCGCACCTCTGGCGGTAGCGTTGTCACATGTGGAAATTCCTGGTCTCTCCCCGGGCCCTCGTACTCCACGCTGTGCTGGTGGTGGTGGCGATCAGCTTCACCGCGCTGGCCATCTGGCAGTGGGATCGAGCCCACTCTCGCATCGTTGATCCGCGCACCTTGTCGCAAATTTCTATCGACCA
>JBAXSF010000003.1:0-26284 GCA_037130835.1 Actinomycetes bacterium | reverse complement strand
CGGCCTTCTTAGCTGGACGCTTCTTAGCAGCGGCCTTCTTAGCTGGACGCTTCTTAGCAGCGGCCTTCTTAGCTGGACGCTTCTTGGCAGCAGTCTTCTTCGCTGCCTTCTTTGCTGGACGCTTCGCAGCGGCCTTCTTCACTGACTTCTTAGCAGTCCGCTTCGCAGCAGTCTTCTTGGTGGCTCGCTTCGCCGTCTTCTTGGCGGGGCGCTTTGCCGCAGCTTTTTTCGCCGCCACAAGTTCCTCCCAGATTTGTCGCGCTCAGCCTGTTGCCGAACGTGTCGCTGTTCACACTGTTCCACGCATTGCGCGCAAGCGCCATCACAATTGGGAGATTTTTCCACCGCGTGTCGCAAATATTTTTTGCGATCTTTCGCTATGGCCACTTTCGATTTGCATTTTGTGCCGCTTTTCCGTCATCGCGCATTGGTGAAGTAGTGAACGGCGAAAAAATTGCATTTCGTCACATCAGTCACAAAAAAGTAGCCAATTTACGCGTAAATCGGCAGTTAAGCCCACTCATCGCCAGGTCCGGTAATGCTGTCAATCATGCGCGCAAGGCGCGATTTCAGTCCCGATTTCTCACTTCCGCGGGAAAATTCGCCCGCTGCCATCGAAACGACGTGTTGAGCTGCATCAAAACTGATTCCTAGGCTTTTTTCGTGCGAATCCGCGGTCGCTGCGCCATCGGGTGAAGGGTTTTCCCTCATTCCGGTAGCGGCATCTTCGTCGGGAATGATCAACACCTCGTGGGCCATCTCGGTGATTTCAGCTTCGGCCGTGACCATCGTCAAGATGCGGGCCCCGAGCTTTTTGGCATCGAAAACGCGTTCAAGTAATTCGTCCGGGGCTTTGTCACCGGCCACAACGAACACTGTTTCCTTGCGCGTGGTCCGCTCAATGCGCTCCAGGCCGATGGACAGGTGTGGAGGAGCATCGGCGGGTGGTTGCCAGCGAACCAAGGTGGGTTTGAGTTCTGGCATTGCGGCTAAACGGCTTTCGTCGTCTAAGTGCGCAGCCATGTGCCACGGCTCTTGGGTGGGAGTTCCTACCAGTAAGAGGCCACCGGGAGTGGTGGCCGATCGAGTCAGGACTCGCGCGAAGTCCTGGGTTTGTCCCATGAGGGGATCGCCAGCCAGCAGCTCGCGTAAGAGTCGAACTGCGGTTGAATCCATGGGGTCATCGTGCCTTACTTAAGGTCCTGCTGAAAGGATGCGCGCCATGACTACTCAACCCACTGCTGACCCTCGCCAACTCCCCGACGTCTCTGGATTGCGAATTGGCGTCCTGGGTGGAACCGGAGATCAAGGCCGCGGCCTAGCCCGACGCTTGGCCATGGGCGGCTTGAGCGTGACTATCGGTTCTCGAGACGCTCAACGCGCGAGCGATATTGCGAGTGAATTGGGTTTTGGCATTCGCGGCGTGGACAACGCCACCTGCGCGGCCGAAAGCGATGTGGTGATCGTGGCGGTTCCTTGGGATGGTCACGCGGCCACCTTGACTGATCTGCGCGAGTCTTTGGCCGGTCGCATCGTGGTTGATTGTGTGAACCCGCTGGGCTTTGACAAGCAAGGCGCGTACGCCTTGGCAGTAGAAGAAGGCAGCGCCGCTCAACAGGCCGCTGCTTTGTTACCCGATTCCACCGTGACCGCGGCATTTAATAACGTCTCGGCCGAATTGCTCCTCGATCCTGACGTGGACGCTATTGAAACCGACGTTTTGGTTCTGGGCGATAACCGCGAAGCCACGGACACGGTTCAGGCCATTGTTGACGTCATTGCCGGCATGCGCGGCATCTTTGCTGGCCGGTTGCGCAATGCGCACCAGGTCGAAGCCCTGACAGCCAACTTGATTTCGGTCAATCGTCGTTACAAGGCACACGCTGGCGTTCGCGTGACCGACGTTTAGTCGCCAGGCTTACACGTAGTCCTGATCGTCGGCTGGGTATTGACCGGCGACCACGTCGTCAGCCCATTCGCGCACCGCTGAGGTCATGATCGAGCGCAGATCGGCGTAAGGCTTAAGGAAGCGTGGATGCGGCGGGGGAGTCAGGCCCAATAAGTCCTGCCACACCAATACCTGAGCATCGGTGTGGTTGCCCGCGCCGATTCCGATGGTGGGCACGTTGACTGCCGCGGTGATTTGCGTGGCCAATTCGGCGGGCATGACTTCGAGCACGATGGCAAAGGCGCCAGCAGCTTCTAAGGCTTTGGCGTCGGTAATGATGTGGTCCGCATCCGAGCCACGGCCTTGAACGCGATAACCGCCAAGGACGTTGACCGATTGCGGCGTCAGTCCGATGTGGCCCATGACGGGAATCCCGGCTTCAACTAACGCGGAAACCTGAGGGCGAACCCGGGCTCCGCCCTCGAGCTTGACCGCATGGGCGCCGGCTTCTTTGACAAAGCGTGCGGCCGATCCCAATGCTTGTTCGGGCGAGAGTTGGTACGAACCAAAAGGCATGTCAGCCACGACCAGTGCCCGCGAACTTCCGCGCACCACCGCGGCCACCATCGGGATCATCTCGTCAAGGGTGATGGGCAACGTGGTGTCGTGTCCTTGGACCACCATGGCGGCGCTATCGCCGACGAGCAGAACGGGAATCCCGGCGTCGTCAAACAGCTGAGCCGTCAAGGCGTCGTAGGTGGTGATCATCGGCCAGCGGTCACCGCGGGCCTTGGCGGCGATCAGGTCGCGCGTGGTGATGCGGCGATTGGTGGCAGCGATGCCCCCATAGAGCTGCTCAGTCTTTTCTGGCAGCACAGGATTAACCGTCATTTCGTTGACTCCGTTCTCGAGGCCCATGTGGGTCCCCGGATCGATGAGTCAATAGTGACACGTTCTAGTCAGATTGGGTACCAGGGGCTTTCTCGCGCCACTTATTGGTCATGGGCAGGCGCCGGTCGCGGCCAAAGGCCTTCAGCGAGATTTTCGGACCTGGCGGGTATTGGCGGCGCTTGAACTCAGCGGCATCGACCATGGCCAAGACGCGCTCAACGGTTTCGAGGTCAAATCCGTCCCGCACGAGTTCGGCCGCGCTGTGGTTGCCCTCGATGTAGTCCTCGAGGACGCTGTCGAGCAGGTCGTAGTCCGGCAGCGAGTCGGTGTCGAGTTGGTCGGGGCGCAGTTCGGCCGACGGTGGCTTGGTGATGGAGTTCTCAGGGATGGGCTCGACTTCGCCCATGGCTTCGGAGACCGCATTGCGCCAACGCGATAGTTCCCATACCCACGTCTTGGGCAAATCCTTTAGGGGAGCGAATCCACCCACCGCGTCGCCATAAATTGTGGAGTAACCCACGGCCAGTTCACTCTTATTGCCCGTGGCTAATACGAGGTGGTTTTCTTGATTCGACAATGCCATCAGCGTCATACCGCGCACGCGGGCTTGCAGGTTTTCGGCAGCCACTCCATCAATGACGATCGAATCGTGGAAGGCATCAACCATCGGAGCGATCGGGACGCTGAGATAAAAGATGCCCAACCGTTCAGCCAGGTCTTGGGCATCGGACTTGGAGTGGTCGCTGGAGTACTTACTGGGCATAGAAACACCAAAGACACGGTCGGCGCCGAGGGCATCAACGGCCATGGTCGCTGTCAGGGCGGAATCGATTCCGCCCGATAGTCCGATCAGGACGGTTTCAAAGCCGTTCTTATTCACATAATCGCTCAGACCAGAAACGATGGCTGCATACAGCTCTTCGGCGTCGATGAGTCGCTCGGAGATCGCTGGCGACAGTGGCTCATAGGGCTCGAGCGGCTCGGAGCTGATGACAATGCGCTCGACGTTCCCCGCAGGCGTGACCGCTGGGCGCTGCGGCAGGGAGAGGTCAACGATCAGGACTTCATCGGTGAACTGGCCGGCACGGGCCAGAAGTTGGCCGTCGGGACCGACCACGAGTGAATCACCATCGAAGACCAGTTCGTCTTGGCCACCGACCATGTTGACGTAGGCCAGGGGGCAGTTGGCCTCGCGCGCGCGACGTTGGACTAGCTCAAGGCGCGCATCGTCCTTGTTGAGTTCGTAGGGGCTGCCGTTAAGGGCTACGAGAAGGTCGGCGCCGTGCTGGTCGGCCCGCGATGCCGGTCCACCGTCTTGCCACAAGTCTTCGCAAATGGCGATAGCGATGGACACGCCATGGACTTCAACGATCACATCTTGTTGACCGGGTGCGAAGTAACGGAATTCATCAAAGACGCCGTAATTAGGCAAGTGCTGCTTGGAGTAGCTAGCAACGACCTTGCCCCCATGGATAACCGCAGCAACGTTTTGCGGCAATCCATTGGCCGCTCGCTCGCCGAGGTTGCCCACGATGATGACCAAGGAATCGAGGTCTCGACGCTTGAGGGTGCGAGCCAAGGTTTCCAGACGGTAGTGCGCGGCTTCAATAAAGGAGCCACGAAGAGCCAAGTCTTCGATCGGGTACCCGGTGAGGAACATTTCGGGCAGAACCAGAACATGGGCTCCGCGTCGACGCGCTTCAAACGCGGCCTCAACGACCTTGCTGGCATTGCCCGTCAGGTCACCGACGACGGGATTGGCCTGGGCGAGGGCTAGGCGAAGCTGCTTCACGGGTTACAGCCTAGGCAGTGCGTGTTGGCCCCTGACGGCTGGCTCACAGGGGCAAATATGGCCGGTGGCGCCAGGTTTTACTTCGCGGAAACAACCAACCGTCACACTAGTGACATGGATAAGCAGACTGAATTTGTATTGCGCACCCTGGAAGAGCGGGACATCCGCTTCGTTCGACTCTGGTTCACCGACGTTCTGGGCTTCCTGAAGTCCGTTGCGGTGGCTCCAGCCGAACTCGAAGCTGCCTTCTCTGAAGGCATCGGTTTTGATGGGTCTGCGATTCAAGGCTTTGCCCGAGTCTCTGAATCCGACATGCTCGCGCGTCCTGACCCCTCCACGTTCCAGGTACTTCCCTGGCGCGGCGAGTCCAACGGTGTTGCTCGGATGTTCTGCGACATCTTGATGCCCGATGGTTCGCCCAGTTATGCCGATCCGCGCTTTGTTCTGCAACGTGCACTGAGCAAGGCAGCTGATTTGGGATTCACTTTTTATACGCACCCTGAAATCGAGTTCTATCTTCTCGATCACGCTCCAGGCGAGGGCCCCACTCCTAAGCCCGTGGACGCGGGCAGCTACTTCGACCACACCCCGAACGGTGTCGGGCATGACTTCCGTCGCGAAGCCATCACGATGCTTGAGGCGATGGGGATCTCGGTTGAGTTCTCGCACCACGAAGCCGGTCCGGGCCAAAACGAGATTGACCTGCGCTACGCAGATGCGCTGACCACGGCCGACAACATCATGACCTTCCGGTTAGTGATTAAGGAAGTCGCGCTTGAGCAGGGTGTTTATGCCACGTTTATGCCCAAGCCTTTTGCGCAGCACCCAGGTTCGGGCATGCACACGCACTTGTCGCTGTTTGAGGGTGACCGCAATGCGTTCTACGAGGCTGGGGCCGAGTATCAATTGTCAAAGACGGGACGCTCGTTTATCGCCGGCCTATTGCGCCACGCTCCGGAGATCACAGCGGTCACCAACCAGTGGGTGAACTCTTACAAGCGCTTGTCCGGTGGCGGTGAAGCCCCCTCGTATGTGTGCTGGGGTCACAACAACCGATCAGCGTTGGTGCGCGTGCCGATGTACAAGCCGCACAAGGATCAATCCACGCGCGTTGAGTATCGCGGTTTGGATTCAGCGGCTAACCCTTACCTCGCGTATGCGTTGTTGCTTGAGGCGGGCCTGAAGGGAATCCAAGAAGGATACGAACTTCCTGCTGGCGCCGATGACGATGTGTGGGCCTTAAGCGATGCCGAACGACGCGTGATGGGAATCGAACCATTGCCAACATCTTTGGACGAAGCCATCAAGGTGATGGAAAAATCCGAGCTTGTTGCACAAACCCTCGGTGAACATGTCTTTGACGTCTTCTTGCGCAATAAGCGGGCCGAATTCGATGCCTATCGCTCACAGGTCACCCAATGGGAATTGGACACCGACCTTCCGGTCCTGTAATTGGCCACGCAGCGCAGTAGCGTGACAACGTGACAACTCGCGATGGCCGTGGCTCGACCGAGCGCGGACGCTTAGTGCGCCTGGGTTTCGTGGACGCTGATCAAGCCAGCGATTGCATAGCCACCCTGTCGGCTCGCGGGTTCTTTGGAGGCCAGGATCGCTTAGAAGATGCTTGGCTCGAGGCCTTAGGGCAGGTCGCCAATCCAGACCAAGCCTTGCTATCGCTGATGGCCATTGTGTTGGCGTCGCCCGATGACCAAACGCAAGACTTGGGCGCTCAGGTTGACACCAGGCTGGTTCGTCGTCTGGTGGCGGTTTTAGGGGCCAGCCGCGCGCTGGGGGATTACCTCTCCCGGCATCCGGCGCAGGTCAATACATTGGGTGCGACGTCCTTGCAGTTGATGATGGATCAACGTCGCAGCGCCCTGTTGGAAGCTGTTGGCGCCGACCCCATGGTGGTTAATCCAACGACCACCCTGCCGGTGCGCGCCGCCAACCACGCGCTTCGCATTGAATACAAACGCCAACTCTTGCAAATTGCCGCAGCGGATGTAGCTGAGCATGCACCGATGCCGTGGGTCGGTGAGCAGCTAGCAGACCTAGCCAGCGCAGCATTGGAAACAGCCCTTGCGATCGCGCGCTCCGAGGTTGATGACTCGCACTTGTGTCGCTTGACCATCATGGGGATGGGAAAGACCGGTGGTCGCGAACTGAACTACATCAGTGACGTCGACGTGATCTTTGTTGCCGAACCTGAAGAAGGCGCCACGGAAGAACAGGCCTTGCGAATCGGGACAGCGCTGGCCACAGCGGTGATTCGCAACTGTGGTGAGGCCAATGCTGAAGGCTCGCTGTGGGAAGTCGACGCAGCGCTTCGTCCCGAAGGCAAGTCCGGAGCCCTGGTGCGGACGTTGGCCAGTCATACGGCCTATTACCAGCGGTGGGCCAGTACGTGGGAGTTCCAAGCGCTCTTGAAGTCTCGCTGGGTCGCGGGCGATCGCCCCCTGGCGGTGGAGTACCTGAACAGCATGGCGCCCATGGTGTGGGCCGCGGCATCGCGACCGGACTTTGTGTCTAATGCGCGCGCGATGCGTCGTCGCGTGGAACAAACCATTCCGGCCGCGCAGGTGGAGCGCCAGCTAAAACTTGGTCCCGGTGGATTGCGTGATGTGGAGTTCAGCGTTCAACTCTTGCAACTGGTGCATGGTCGCGATGACTTCCGGTTGCGCTCGTCAACAACGTTGAGTGCGTTGGAAGCTTTATCAACCTATGGCTTTGTCGGCCGCGATGATGCAGCCGAACTGGATCGTGCCTATCAATTCCTGCGCACCCTTGAGCACCGCATCCAATTGGTGGACCTGCGTCGCACCCACATCGTTCCCGAGGCTGATGATGAGTTGCGGGTCATTGGTCGGTCAATGGGTTTTGTCGCTGACCCCGCGAATGAACTCGTCACGGCATGGCGCGGACACCAGCGTGAAGTGCGACGACTGCACGAGAAACTCTTTTACCGCCCGCTGCTCGATGCGGTGGCGCGATTGGAACCCGGATCGGCTCGCCTGACTCTTGAAGCCGCTCAAGCGCGACTGGTCGCTCTGGGATTTGCTGACCCATCCAGTGCCTTGCGACACATCGAGGCGCTGACCAGTGGGATTTCCCGTCGAGCCACAGTACAAAAAGCACTCTTGCCCGTGATGTTGTCCTGGTTCGCTGATTCACCAGACCCCGATGCCGGCTTGTTGGCCTTCCGTCAAGTCAGCGACGCCTTGGGTAGCACTCCGTGGTACTTGCGCTTGCTTCGCGACGAAGGCGCTGCAGCGGAGCGCATGGCGCGCGTTTTGGGTTCGAGTGTGTACGCATCGGATTTGCTGCTGCGGGCCCCTGATGCCACGGTGATGTTTGGCGATGATGATGAGTTAAGACCAGCCGAGCCTGGCCTATTGTTAAGCGAGGCAACCGCGATTGTTGCTCGCCAGCAAGACTCCGATGCGGCCATTGTGGCGATCCGCGGTTTGCGACGCCGAGAACTCCTGCGCACCAGCATCGCCGATGTATTGGGCCAGCTCAGCGTCAACCAAGTGTGCACGGCGGTCAGCACTGTTGCCGATGTGGTGGTTGAAGCAGGTTTGCAAGCCGCTATTCGCGAAATTGAAACTCGCACCGGGGCTGCGCTGCCAACCCGCATCGCCGTCATTGGCATGGGGCGCTTTGGCGGCCGGGAACTGGGATATGGATCGGATGCGGACGTGATGTTTGTCCACGATCCCTTACCTGGGGTGGACGAAGAGGTCGCTGGACGCATTGCGCTGGATGTGGCCAATGAACTCACGCGCTTGCTGGCGGCCCCCGCGCCGGATCCGCCGTTGCTCATTGACGCGAACTTGCGACCGGAAGGCAAGCAAGGTTCTTTAGTGCGTTCGTTGGCCTCGTATGCGTCGTACTACGCGCGCTGGTCGTTGGTGTGGGAAAGCCAAGCGCTCCTGCGTGCTGCACCAGTGGCGGGGGACCGCGAATTGGGTGAACAGTTCATCACGCTGATTAATCCCATGCGCTATCCGGAAGAGGGATTAAGCATCGAAGACGAACGCGAGATTCGCCGCATCAAGGCACGCGTGGAAACGGAGCGGCTGCCGCGCGGAACCGATCCCAAACTGCACCTGAAGTTGGGTCCAGGTGGTTTAGCCGATGTGGAGTGGACGGTGCAGTTGTTGCAGCTCAAGCACGGCTTCGCCGTTCAAGGCTTGCGCACCACATCAACCTTGCAAGCGTTGGAAGCCGCCGCTGATGAGGGCTTGATCACGCGCGACGATGCGAATGTTTTGTCCTTGGCTTGGCGACGAGCCACCCACTTGCGCAACGTGGTCATGCTGACCAAGGGAAAGGCCGCCGATGCGCTTCCCACGCTGGCCACGGACCAAGCAAAGCTGGCGCAACTGCTCACTCGCGGCGAGTCCACTGGTGGAGAGGTCATTGAGGGTTATCTTCGGGTTACCCGGCGTGCACGGGCCGTGGTCGAGAGGGTGTTCTACGGATGAGCAAATCAAGCGATGCGGCGCCTTCGGTGCGCTATCGCGATTTGTTTGCGCGCCGTGAGTTCAGCGCCCTGGTCTTTGCCCAAATAGTCAGCGGGCTAGGCGATCAAGTCGCCCGCGTTGCAATTGCCTTACTGGTTCTTGATCGCACGAACAGCGCGTCGTTGTCAGCAGCCACTTTTGCTTTGTCCTATATCCCGCTGGTATTCGGCGGCACTTTACTTGGGCCACTAGCCGACCGATTTGCACGCCACAAAGTGCTGTTGGCCTCAGATGCCCTTCGATTGATTGTGGTTGGGCTCTTGGCGGTCTTGGCCAATGACTCCTCACCTCTGATTCTGTTGTTTGTTCTGCTCTTCGTCGCTGAGCTGTTTACGCCAGTCTTTGATGCCGCATGGGCTGCCACGTTGCCTGAGGTGTTGCCCGTTAGTCGGGAGTACTTGGCCGGTTCGGGGCTGCTGCGCACTTTGCACCTGTTGCAGCAGGTCGCTGGGCTGGCATTGGGTGGGTTGGCTGTTGCCGTCCTGCAGGTCCAGGGTGCTCTGATTATTGACGCCATCTCGTTTGCCATCTCGTTTGTGGTGTTGGCCCTGTTCTTGCGCCGCCGCCCCACACCTGCTGCGGATCGCCCTCGTGCAGGGTTGCTCTCTGACTTCACCGATGGAGCTCGCGATCTGTTTTCTGATCCGTCTCGACGCATCTTGGTCCTGGTGGGTTGGGGCTCCGTGCTGGTGATGATCACGCCGATGGCGGTGGCCTTGCCCTATGCCGAACAAGTGGCCGGGAACGCTTCGCTGGGCGGATTGCTCATGGCTGCCACAGTTGGGGGCGCGGCGGTGGGTTCGGTTCTCATCGCTCGACGTGACCCACGCTGGCAAATTGAAGCCATCGTGCCATTGTCAATTGCGGCCTGCTTGCCGCTCTTGGTGGTCTCGGTACAGCCCGCTTTGCCGTTTGCCTTAGGTCTGTGGGCCATCTCAGGAGCGGCGACGGGATTCCTGGTTCCCCTGATTGGGACATTGGCCCTTTTGACTGCGCCAGCGATGCGTGGCCGTGTTCTAGCGCTTGCTGGGGCGGGTTATAACGCGCTGGTTGCCGTGTTTTATCTGCTGGCGGGATTTATCGCCGATATTTCCAAGCCTTCTATTGCGGTGACGCTGGCTGGCGTGACGGGGTTGGCGTTGCTGGGGATCGTCCGGATCTTTTGGCCAACAAAAGCGATGCGAGATGCCGTTGACGACGCCTATGTGGTCGCGGACCCCGCGGCTGAGACGGTGACTGCACCGACGTCAGCAGCCTTTGACGCTGAGCCCACGGTGATCTCTAGCCCCGATGACCCCGAGCCGGAGCCCCAAGCTCCTCGCGAGCAGCGCATTCGCGAGCGCAACTACGCGCCCACCATCGAAGTCACCCTTCCGCCACCTCCCGCCGACGGTGATGAACCAGAGGTGTTTCCCTCCGGAGAGTTCTGGGAGCAGTTCCGCCCTTAACCCCGCAACAGTGACGCGCCTGTTGGTGGGTCAAGACCATCTGCGACCCTGAGCACGTGGCTGCGCGCAATTTAGTGAATCTTGAACGAGTAACCAAAGACTTTGGCAAGGGACCCGTATTAGATGAGGTCTCGCTCGGTGTTGACGTCGGCGATCGCATTGGGATCGTGGGGCGCAATGGTGGGGGCAAGTCCACGCTGTTGCGCTTGATGGAAGGTCTGGAGCAGCCCGACAGTGGGCGCGTGACGCGCACCGGTGGGTTGCGCCTGGGTTGGGTACGTCAAATTGATGAACTCGAACCCCATCGCACGATTCGCGAGCACGTTTTGGGCGACATTGATGACCACCAGTGGGCCTCCCAGCCGCAAATCCGAGAAGCATTAACTGAACTGCTGGGTGGGTTCGGCCCCGAGGTGTTGGAGCGCACCCTGGATGGACTCAGTGGTGGCGAGCGGCGTCGCGTCGAGTTAGCTCGATGCTTGATTGAGCCGTTGGACCTGCTGTTGCTCGACGAACCCACCAACCACTTGGACGTTGAAGCTGTGGCCTGGCTGGCCGAGCACTTGCGGGTTCGTCGCGACCTTGGCCTCGTGGTCGTCACCCACGACCGTTGGTTCCTTGATGCAGTGACTGACCACACGTGGGAAGTGGTTGATGGTGCTGTTGAGGACTATGACGGCGGGTACTCGTCGTTCGTGCTCGCAAAAGCCGAGCGCATGCGTCAAGCCGATGCCGAAACCCGACGCCGCAACAACTTGATCACTAAGGAATTAGCCTGGCTTCGCCGCGGCGCCCCGGCTCGTACCGCGAAGCCGAAGTTTCGTATTGAAGCGGCCAACGAACTCATTGCACAAGAGCCACCTCCTCGCAACACCGCTGAACTCTTGGCTTTTGCGGGCGCGCGGCTGGGCAAGACTGCTCTGGAACTCCACGATGCTTCGATTGCTTTGGGTGAGCGCGAGTTATTAGACCGCGTCACCTGGAATATCGGCCCGGGTCAACGCATTGGCATCGTCGGGGTCAATGGCGCTGGTAAAACCACGTTATTGCGGGCGCTGTTAGGCAACCTCAAGCTCTCATCTGGGCGCCTGGTCACGGGTGTGACGGTCAAGCCAGCGTTCTTGTCCCAACATTTGGAAGAGTTGAACCCCACGTGGCGAGTATTGGAAGCAGTGGAACAGATTGCCCAGCGGGTGGAATTGGGCAAGGGCCGGGAATTGACCGCTTCGCAACTATGTGAGCGGTTGGGATTTGGTGCAGACGCCCAATGGACGCCCGTGGGGGACTTGTCCGGAGGCGAGCGACGCCGGCTTCAGCTCACGCGCTTGCTGATGGGCGGACCCAACGTGCTGGTCCTGGACGAACCCACCAACGACTTCGACGTGGAGACGCTCACCGCTCTTGAAGACCTGTTGGACTCCTTTGCCGGAACCTTGCTGGTGGTCTCGCACGACAGGTACTTCCTCGAGCGCGTGTGTGAAACCTTTGTGGGGCTACTGGGTGATGGCAAAGTCTTGGACTTGCCCGGTGAAGTCGAGCAATACCTGCAACTGCGTCGCACCAAAGCGGCCGTGACTGTCGCGGGACGGTTTGACCAAGGCGAAGCTGGTTCCGCGAGTCAGACCGGACTCAGTGCCGCCGATGAGCGTCAATTACGTAAGGACTTGTCTCGTCTGGAGCGCTCCATTGGCAAGGCTGACGAGCTCATTCGTGGCCTGCATGAAGCATTGGCTGAGAATGCGAGCGAATTTGAGAAACTCGTTGGCCTCAATGCGGATCTCGCGGCCGCGATCGCTAACAAGGAAGAGCTTGAGGCGCAGTGGCTCGTGATCTTTGAGCAACTTGAGGCTTAACCCACCCAGATGGCTTTGATGGAGCAGAACTCCTTGATGCCGTGGGCAGAAAGTTCGCGGCCGTAGCCCGAACGCTTGGCGCCACCAAAGGGGAGTTCGTTGTAGGACGTGGTCATCCCATTGATGGTGACGGTACCGGCATCAAGATCGCGGATGAAGCGCTCTTGTTCTGCCTTGTCATTGGTCCACGCGTTGGAACCCAGTCCGAAAGCAGTGCCATTTCCTAGTTCAATGGCTTCGTCCAATGAGTAAATCTTGTACAAACCAGCAACGGGGCCAAAGACTTCATCGGCGTACATGTCCATGTGGGGTTGCAGGTCGCCAACGACGGTGGGTTCGTAGAACCAGCCGGGACCATCGACGGAATTGCCACCACACAAGATTGATGCGCCCTTGTCGCGCGCATCGTTGACGAGGACTTCAACATCCGTGCGACCACTTTGGGTGGCTAGGGGACCGATGTCGGTGTCCTCGTCCATGGGGTCACCAATTTTCAGGGCCGCCATGCCAGCGACAAAGGCTGTTGCGAACTGGTCGTAGACATCGGCGTGAACGATAAAGCGCTTAGCGGCAATGCAGGACTGTCCGTTGTTTTGGCACCGGGCCATCACGGCAACCGAGGCGGCCCTTTCGACATCGGCTGATGGCATCACGATGTAAGGATCCGAGCCACCCAGTTCAAGGACTGTCTTTTTGATCTCGTCGCCACAAATCGCGGCCACCGACTGTCCAGCCGGTTCCGAACCCGTCAGAGTTGCGGCACGCACACGTGGGTCGCGCAAGATGGGTTCGACCTCGCGGGCCCCGACGAGCAACGTGGTGAAGGCTCCTTGCGGAAATCCGGCACGCAGGAAGAGGTCTTCGAGGTAGAGCGCACACTGAGGGACGTTCGAAGCGTGCTTGAGCATCCCGACGTTGCCGGCCATCAGTGCAGGGGCGGCAAAGCGCACGACCTGCCACAGCGGGAAGTTCCACGGCATGATCGCCAACACGATTCCCAGCGGTGCATAGCGGGTGTAGGCCTGCTTCGCGCCGACCAAGCTGGCATCCACTGCTTCATCAGCCAGCAGTGCTTCAGCATTCTCGGCGTAGTAGCGCATGCCCTTGGCGCACTTAGCGGCCTCGCCACGGGCGGACTTGAGAGTCTTGCCCATTTCCAAGGTCATGATGCGGGCGATGGATTCGTTCTCGGCTTCAAGGAGCTCGGCGGCCTTGATCATCAACTGCGCGCGATGGGCAAACGAGGTCGTGCGCCAGGTCTGGAAGGTGGCGTGCGCTGTGGTGATGGCCTGCTCAACCTGCTGGGGAGTGTGGGCGTCAAAGGTCTGGAGGATTTCACCGGTTGCTGGATTCTGCGTCGCGATTGCCATGCCTTGATCGTAGCGAGAATCAACTGTTTGTGGTCCAGCCTCAGATGCCAACGACTAAGGACCCCTCCCGCGTGGGGAGGGGTCCTTAGGGTCAAACCAGGGCGGGCTGTGACTTAGATGTCGTAGTACAGCTCGAACTCGTGTGGGTGCGGGCGCAAGCGGATCGGGTCGATCTCGTTGGTGCGCTTGTAGTCGATCCACGTCTCAATCAAGTCAGGCGTGAAGACGTTGCCTGCCGTCAAGAAGTCGTGGTCCTTTTCCAAAGCGTCCAATGCTTCGCCCAAGGATGAAGGCACCGTGGCGATGTTGGCGTGTTCCTCTGGTGGCAATTCGTAGAGGTCCTTGTCAACAGGCGCTGGTGGCTCGATCTTGTTCTTGATTCCGTCCAGGCCGGCCATGAGCATGGCCGAGAATGCCAAGTAAGGGTTGGACGAGGGGTCAGGAACGCGGAACTCAATGCGCTTGGCCTTGGGGTTGTTGCCCGTAACCGGGATACGAACCGAAGCCGAACGGTTGCGCTGGCTGTAGACCAAGTTAACCGGAGCTTCGAAGCCGGGAACCAAACGGTGGTAGGAGTTAACCGTTGGGTTGGTGAAGGCAACCAAGGCTGGCGCGTGGTGGAGGAGCCCACCGATGTACCAGCGGGCCATGTCAGACAAGCCGGCGTACCCGAGCTCGTCGTAGAACAGCGGCTTGCCGTCCTTCCACAAGGACTGGTGGGCGTGCATACCCGAACCATTGTCACCAAACAAAGGCTTAGGCATGAAGGTGACCGACTTGCCGTTCCGCCAGCCTACGTTCTTGATGATGTATTTGAACAACATCAAGTCATCTCCTGCCTTGCGCAAGGTGTCGAACTTGTAGTTGATTTCGGCTTGACCAGCGGTACCGACTTCGTGGTGGGCGCGCTCAACCTGGAAACCGGCTTCCAGCAGGGCGGTGCTCATCTCGTCGCGCAGGTCGGAGTAGTGGTCGACTGGCGAAACGGGGAAGTAGCCACCCTTGTAGCGGGTCTTGTAGCCCAAGTTGCCGCCTTCTTCTTCGCGGCCGGTGTTCCATGCGCCTTCGATGGAGTCAATGTAGTAGTAGCTAGCGTTCTGCTTGGTTTCGAAGCGAACATCATCAAAGATGTAGAACTCGGCTTCTGGTCCGAAGTACACCGTGTCAGCAATGCCGGTGCTCTTGAGGTATTCCTCAGCCTTGGCTGCCACGTTGCGGGGGTCGCGGCTGTAGAGCTCGTTGGTGAACGGGTCAACAATCGAGAAGTTCATGTTCAGCGTCTTGGCTGCACGGAACGGGTCAATCACGGCCGTGTCGAAGTCGGGAACCAACTTCATGTCTGATTCGTGAATGGCCTGGAAGCCGCGAATCGATGATCCATCGAACATCATGCCGTTGTTCAGCGTGTCTGCATCAATGGTGGCTGCGGGCACGTTGAAGTGCTGCATCACACCGGGCAGGTCGCAGAAGCGAACGTCGATGTACTCAACGTTCTCCTTCTTCACGAACGCAAGCAGTTCGTCAGCGTTCTTAAACATCTATCCTCCAACGTGGGGTAAGCCCTACGGCCAACCAACAGGGTCGTAATTGCGAAAAACCTGCTCGACGGTGAGTGGGCTCTCCGGTAAGAACTTCCTTAACCCTAGGTTGTGCGGATTTCTCTGCCGTGTACGGGTTGTTGCGCTGATGTTAACGATTACGCCTAGGGTTGGGGCATGGATCGCAGTGACCTTGGTTCGTGGCTCGATGGGCCCAGTTTTGGCGAAGGGACCCCTGGCGAGCGGCTGGGATTGCCCCTCGAGGGGCCAGGATCTGTTGCCCGAACCGGAGCTCGGGCGGTGGCATTGCTTATTGACTGGTTACTTGGTGTGACGGTTGTGACCATTGTGAGTGCTGGGACTTTAGGTTTTGGTGCGGATCAAAGTGTGGCTACGCGGTCCGGGTGGACCTGCTTGGTTGTCTTTTTCGTGGCCGTGAGTTCGTTCACTTGGCTGACAGGTGCCAGCGTGGGGCAGCGATTGCTACGCGTTCAGATCGTTCGGCTGAGCGGTGGGCCCCTAGGCCTGTTGCGCACGCTATTGCGAACGGCTTTGTTGTGCTTAGTGATTCCTGCGGTGATCTATGACCGCGACGGTCGGGGCTTACATGACAAGGCTGTGGGATCCGTCGCGGTTCGCACGCGCTAGCCGATCGTTTCGACAGTGTCGGTTGCGTAATTCGCCGATGTACCCGTAGATGGCGAACAAAACGTTGCGTCTTTGCCGGACGTGGACTTGTGGTAAATCGCCGTACTGGTCCGGGTGAAATTGATTTGCTTGACCCCAAATATCTGGGCAAAGATGGTGGGAATCCCTTGGCTGATCGTGACCTTGATGGCCTTGCAAGGATTTGACCCGCTTGAAGGTGCCACGCAGGTGGGTGGGCAGGCCACGTTGGCGGTGATGTCATTGGCAAGGAGGACGTTGGCGACGCTCTGTTGCGTTGCGGTGAGTGAGGCGCCGCTTTGATACTCAAAGACTCCGGTCACAGCAGCGCTACGGACCTGTTGCTGGAGCTGATCTGCACTGAGGCGAAGGTTCGCCAGGTCCAGACAGAAAGCGCATACGGGCAAGATGAGAACACCTACGAGTAGTGCAAAGAGAACCGCGATTACGCCGCTGTCGTTACCAGATCGACGGGAAAACCGTCGACACATGAACGGAGTATCACCTGATCGCCTGCTCATCGATCGTGCTTGTCGTCGCTCTTCTTTTTCTTGTCGTACTTCTTCTTTGGTGTGGGAGTGGTCGTTCCACCACACGTACCCGAGGGGGATTTGCCAACTCCGGGTCGCAGTGCACTGACCGAACTAGATTCAAGGTCAAGTGCGGCACCTAGCCCAAGGAAAGTCTGGGTTCCAGTTAGCCAGCGGTGGCGAGCGCTCACGTAGATACCAATGTTGCAACCATCTTCGGAATTCAAAGCATCCGGATTGAACGCGCTCACTGCGGAAGGAGTGTTGGTGCTGCTGCCGGTTTGCACGCAGCCGGTAAGTGTGGATGTTCCGGTTGGGTTGCCGCTGGAGGCAGTTGTTGAGTAACCAACGCAGGAGTAAGTCGTCGTCACGGTCTTCGTGGTGGACTTGACCGAGCCAATGAAGTAATCCGTCGTAGTCGTGATGGTCTTGAGTACGGATGGATCAATGAAGTTGTACGTTACGGCTGGGGTTCCGGTGGTGTACGAGCTATTGGAAACGGTTGGCTTCATCCAGTAGAGCTTGGCGGTGCACTCTTTGGTGCCGACGAAGATCGTCGCCTCGATGGTCCAATCGTTTTTGAGGGGAGTGAGTTTGTCAGAGTCACCATTATGGAAGTCTGACTTGCCGATTGGATATTTGGTCGCGGTAGCTGTGCCGTTGCACTCGGGCAATGTCGCTTCTTTATCGATCGTCCAGAACGCGGCACTATTGTTGGCGTATTCCTTGGTGTAATCCGTTTTTGTGATTTGAACGTAGTCGTTATTGTCAGAAATCACGGGTGCTGCTTCTACCGGTGCGGCCGGACTGGCTGATACAACACTCTTGACGAACGCACCGTTGATGTAGTCATAGAGGATGCACGAGGTGTAAGGGCACGGGTCTGGGTCAGTGGCCGCGATGGGATCGCCGTTGGCGTCTGGCTGGTAGATGTAGAAATAGTCGCCTTGGACCAAGTTCTTTGAGTTCTGGAGCATGACGGTTTTCGCAACCGTTTCACGACCGCTTGGTGCATTGGCAGTCTGGTCCGATACATCACTGCCTGCCGAGTTGATCGCGCTTTGCTGGTTAAACATGAAGGAGAACTCAATGACGCCAAAAACCAAGACAAGGAAAATGGGAACGATGAGCGCAAACTCAACGGCTGCGGCACCGGAGTCCCTTGAGCCCGCACGCTGACGGAGCCGGGTTAACGGCATGAGTGAGGAGAACGAGCTCTGGCGCATCAGTCCTCCTCGGGCGGGGTGGTTGTCATATTGTGCCCGATACCTAGGTTATCCACATGGGGCTATCCCCGCGCAAGTGTAAAAGTTCACCCAATTAGCGCTGTTTGCCGCGTGGAACCCGTCCGCCCTTGGGCATGGGGCCCTTGGGGATCGGCATTTGTTCCATCATTCCGCCCAGCGCAGCCAGGCGTCGACGCACCTCAGTGACCTCTGCTGGCTTGAGGGCTCGGGGGAGTTTTTGCAGGTTGCGCTGGACTTTGGCCAGGGGGATGGTGCCGGGGCCTTCGCCCACGATGATTTCGTGAACGGGAGTGTCGGCGACCAGCTTGGACAAACGCTTGGTCTCGTTTTGCAATAAGGCGCGAACGCGGTTGATGTCGCCTTCGCCAATGAGCACGATGCCTGGGCGCCCCACTGCGCGCGAGACGAGGTCTTGTTGACGTGTGGCCGCAACAGCGGGCGTGACGGTCCAACCACGAACACCTTCGGCAACTGCTGCACCCGCACCAGGTTGTCCAGCAACCTGGGCATAAGCAGCGCGCTCGACGCGACGGCCAAACATGATCAAGGCAACCAAAATGCCCACCGTGAAACCGATGATTGCGAAGTACACCGACTGATTGGCGAGGATGCCGACTGCATCGACAATGATGCCGACGGCGACGACGGCTCCCCAGCCGAGCATGAAGAACGCAAAGGTGATCAGTCCCACGAACTTGTCGACCTTGGCGGTCATGGAATAGGCCTGGCCTATTTGACGCAGTCGCGCAAAGCGTGG
Organism: Actinomycetes bacterium; assembly: GCA_037130835.1. Classification (GTDB taxonomy): domain Bacteria; phylum Actinomycetota; class Actinomycetes; order UBA12327; family UBA12327; genus AcAMD-2. Next base: position 7,778 of record JBAXSF010000003.1, on the reverse strand, counting down.
GGATTTGGCAGGGGTTTCAGCGGTGTTCTTTTTGGCCATAGGTGCAACCTTATGAGTTGACTAGTCCTTGGCTTGCTTGCGGGCTTGCTTATCGGCTCGGCGTTGGATTTCCAATTCGGCAGCCTCTTCAGGAGTGGGGGCTGTGCCACCAAGGCGAGCTGGCACCCACCAGCGGTCGTTGTTGTTGCGCGGCTGATCGGGATAGGCCGCCTGCAGGGCTGTGAGCATTTCCGCGATGCGTTCGCGCACCCGCTCGGTGGCCACATCGTGGTCTTCTCGACGTTCAAAGAACATCGGTTCGCCCACGGCCACCATGATGGGCGTGCGGTGACTGGGGAAGGCGGGTTTGCGGGCCTTGGTCCACACCCGCTGGGAGCCCCAGATCGCAACGGGTAGGAGCGGCATGTTGGATGCGGCAGCAAGGGCGGTGGCTCCACTTTGAAATTCAAGGGGCTCGAAGGAGCGGCTCACCGTGCCCTCGGGAAAGATCCCGATCAATTCGCCAGCCTTGAGCAGTCGCAAGGATTGCGAAAACGAGGCGGTGCCGGCTTCGCGATCAACGCTGATGTGATGCATTGAACGCATCACGGGACCGCCGAGCGGGTGATCAAAGATTTCCTTCTTGCACAAAAAGCGCACCAAGCGTCCGCGTTCGCGTGCAGCGGCACCGATAAACGTGAAGTCCATGTAGCCGGTGTGGTTTGCGGCTAACACTGCGCCACCGGTAGCTGGGATGTGTTCAGACCCGGTGATCATGAGTTTGAGGCGCAGACTCATGAAACCAAAGCGCGTAAAAGTGATGATCGGCCCGTACGCGCGATCGACGATTGGTTGGTTAGAGCGTGCAGCGCTCATGTGGCGTTGACGGGATTGGTGCGTGCGGCCTGGGCTTGGGCGTAGAGGCGACCTGCGCGGTAGGACGAACGCACCAGCGGGCCAGACATCACTCCGGAGAAACCGATTTCCTGTGCGACTGTGTCGAGATACTCAAACTCGCTGGGGTCAACCCAGCGGTCGATGGGGTGGTGGCGTGAACTGGGGCGCAGGTACTGCGTGATGGTGATCAGGTCACAGCCGGCCTCGTGCAGGTCTTGGAGAGCTTGTTCAACCTCGTCCAGGGTTTCACCCATCCCCAAGATCAAGTTGGACTTGGTAATCAACCCAACAGCCCGAGCTTGGCTGATGACATTAAGCGAACCGTCGTAGGTAAAGGCTGGCCGAATTCGTTTGAAGATGCGCGGCACGGTTTCGAGGTTGTGCGCGAAGACTTCGGGCTTGGCGTCAAAGACCTGCTGCAACAACTCGGGGCGACCATGAAAATCCGGGACCAAGATCTCCACGCCACAGCCGGGATTGAGTTCGTGCACTTGACGAATCGTCTCGGCGTAAAGCCAGGCGCCTTCGTCGTCGAGGTCATCGCGCGCAACACCGGTGACGGTCGCATAGCGCAAACCCATCGTCTTGACGGATTCACCTACACGCCGTGGCTCATCGCGGTCTAGGGGTGCAGGCTTGCCGGTATCAATCTGACAAAAATCACAGCGGCGAGTGCACTGGTCACCACCGATCAGGAAGGTGGCTTCGCGGTCTTCCCAGCATTCAAAGATGTTCGGGCAGCCGGCTTCTTGGCACACGGTGTGCAGACCCTCGTCTTTGACCAAAGCGGTGAGCGCAAGGTATTCAGGGCCAGTGCGCAGTCGAGTCTTAATCCACTCGGGTTTGCGCTCAATGGGGACTTGGGAGTTGCGCACTTCAAGGCGGAGCAACTTGCGCCCTTGAGGATCAACTGAAGTCACGATGATCCTCCCTGTTTCTAGTCGAAGATAAACGGCGATCCGGCAGTAGAAAGTTCAGGCCCGGACTTGCTTAAGTCTACGAAGGGGTCGGAGGTGTTTGCATCGCGCGGGGCCGTGGCCTGTTCGGGGATTGCTGGCGCACGCTTTTCGGCCCGATTGCCGCGGACAGCGCTCGCGATAACCGCTCCAATGGCCACGACCGCGATCGCAATGGCAGCGAAGAGGAAGAAGCGCAATGCACTGGAGCTCGGGTCGCTACTGACGCCAAATGGCTGGGTGGGGGCCACGGCGGATTGCAAGAGAGCACAGATCACAATGGCCATAACGGCACCAATGACCAGATCTATCACGATTGCAATGCTGAGTCGAACGCGTTGACTGGTGATGAAGTAAGCAAAGGCAATCAAGACCAGGGCCAGGGCTGCAAAGAACCACCACAAGTCGGCGATGGGGGCCAGGGTGTTGACGATCGCCACGTTGTTAATTGGCTGGGTGATGCTGCCATTGGGGGCAACAGCGCCCGAGGTCGCGACGCCTTGTTCGAAGGGGGAGTCAGTGATGCCGTAGTTGTTGCTGGCCCATTTAGTGACGGCCGCACACGTCATCAGTAGGGATCCGACGATGCCCAGGATCAGCCCCAGGACCGGATTGGCCCGGCGGCGCTTGGGGGTGACTTGCTCCTGGCTCATGGCGATCCTTGTCTTCGCGAAACTGAACGTTATTACTGCGTGGAGAATTGGTCCATCATGGCTTGTTTTACGGGTTCGAGCAGGTCGTTTACCCCAATTTGTCGGCCTAGTTCAGCCGAAATCGTGCTCACTTGGGCGTTCTCGATGCCACAGGCAACGATTTGTTGAAAACCACTCAAGGTGTTGTCGCAGTTGAGGGCAAAGCCGTGCATGGTCACGCCTTTGGCCACCCGCACGCCGATGGCGGCAATTTTTCGGGCAGTCGGTGACTCGTGGTCAACCCAGACCCCGGTTCGCCCTTCCACTCGGCCGGTTTCTAATCCCAGGCTTGAGCACGCCGCCATCAACGCTGATTCGATGCGCCGAACGTAGGCGACCAAGTCCAAAGGCATGGGCAACTGCACGATGGGGTAACCCACGAGCTGACCTGGTCCGTGCCACGTGATGCGGCCACCACGGTCGGTGTCAATGACGGGAGTGCCATCCAGCGGGCGTTCAAAATCTTGAGTGCGCCGCCCGGCGGTATACACCGCGCTGTGTTCGAGTAGCAGGACGGTGTCATCAATGGTTCCGGCCACCCGAGCTGCGTGAAGGTCGCGTTGAAGTTCGAGGGCGTCAAGGTAGTCAACAGTGCCTGGCAGGTGCCGAAACGAAAGCGTTGACATGTGTCAAGACTAGGGCGCGGGCTGCAGCGCTACGGTGAAGGCTTGTTCAAAGGTGGGGTGCTCAAAGACGAACCCGGCAGCAAGCAAGCGCTTGGGCAGTACGCGTTGACTATCGAGGGTTTCCACGGCGAACTCACCTAACGCCAGGCGCAGTGCCACTCCTGGGACGGGGAGCACCGCTGGCTTGTCGAGAACCTTGCCCATCACCTGAGTCAATTCGGCGTTGGTCAATGGCTCAGGACTGGTCAGGTTCACCGCGCCACTTAATTCATTGTGCGTGAGGCAAAACTCAATGGCCCGAACTTGATCAACGATGGAAATACTTGACCAATACTGCTGGCCTGAACCGAGTTTGCCGCCGACGCCGAGTTTGAACAACGGAATCAACCGTTGCCAGGCCCCACCCTGCCCGGATACCACCAAGCCGGTGCGCAGGTGAACCACTCGAATGCCGGCCTCTTCGGCAGGGGTAGTGGCTGCCTCCCACTCGGCACACACGGTGGACAAAAATCCGCTCCCGCGAGGCGAGTCTTCATCCACCGCAGTCGAACCCGTGTTCCCGTACCAGCCAATGGCTGAAGCATTGAGCAAAACCTTCGGCTTGTTCTCTAGTGCCGCGAGGGATTGCGAAAGATGGGTTGTGGTGATGACTCGTGAATCGCGAATCTTTTGCTTGTACGAGCGAGTCCAGCGGTGATCGCCAACACCCACCCCGGCGAGGTTGATAACAGCATCGAAGCCCTCGAGCTGGGCGCCATCCCAAGAACGTGTGGGGTCCCAACTAATTTCGTCCGAGCGCACAGCATTGCGCCGAACAAGTCGAAAGACGTCATGGCCTTGGGCCACTAATGAAGCGGACAAGGCGGTGCCGATTAACCCGCTCGATCCAGCAATGGCAATGCGCATGACTACATCGTGGTGCGTATTGGCGCGATAAGCCACTTAAACCGGGAACTACAGGCCCAGTTCACTTTCGAAGTCGCCGGTCTCGAGGCGGGTCTTGATCGCCACGAGGAAACGGGCGGCGTCAGCACCATCAACGAGTCGGTGGTCGTAGGTCAAGGACAGGTAGACCATCGAACGAATCGCAATGGATTCGCTGCCGTACTCGTCGGTGATGACCATCGGGCGCTTGACGACGGTTCCGGTGCCCAGGATTGCCGACTGCGGCAGGTTCAGGATCGGGGTGTCAAAGAGCGCTCCACGGCTACCCGTGTTGGTCAACGTGAACGTGCCGCCACTGAGTTCGTCAGGGGAGACCTTGTTGTCGCGGGTACGACCAGCGATGTCAGTGATCTGCTTGGCCAGTGCGGGCAAGTTCAAGTCACCGGCTGAGTGGATGACAGGAACGAGCAAGCCGCGCTCGGTGTCTACCGCAATCCCCAGGTGCTCGCCGTCGTAGTACGTGATGGTTCCAGCTGCCTGGTCCATCGTCGCGTTGACGACGGGGAATTGCTTCAAGGCTTCTAGTGCTGCACGAGCAAAGAACGGCAGGAAGGTGAGCTTGACGCCTTCGCGAGCAAGGAAGTCATTCTTGGCTCGATCGCGCAAAGCAGCAACGCGCGTGACGTCAACTTCAACGACGCTGGTCAGCTGTGCCGTGGTTTGGAGGGACTCGACCATGCGCTCGGCGATGACCTTGCGCAGACGTGACATCTTTTCGGTGCTGCCACGCAGCGGTGAAGCAGGAGCGGCGTGCTTGGCAGTGGTGGCAGCCGGTGCAGGAGAGGCAGCGGCTGCAGCAGCAGGAGCAGCAGGAGCAGCGACAGGAGCGCTCGCCGGACGCGATGCCACGGCAGCTTCGATGTCTTGCTTGCGAATGCGTCCACCCACGCCGGTGCCGGTAACGGTGCTCAAATCAATGTTGTTATCCGATGCGAGCTTGCGAACGATGGGCGTGACGTAGGTGTCGGTAACGCCATTGCCAGCCTGTGTAGCAGCATGCGCAGGAGTAGCCGCTGCAGCTGGTGCGGCGACAACAGGTGCGGGTGCAGCAACTACCGGTGCCAGAGCGGGCGCAGGAGTGGCGACGGGTGTAGCAGCAGGTGCGGGAGCCGGTGGCGGAGTTGATGCCGAAGGTGCGGCGGCACCGGTGCTGATTTCGCCCAAGACTCCACCGACTTGAACCGTGCCGTCTTCGCCAACGGCGATGGAGACCAGGGTTCCGGCAACGGGTGAGGGCAGTTCGGTGTCGACCTTGTCGGTGGAGATCTCTAGCAATGGTTCGTCAAGAGCAACGGCATCGCCAATGTTCTTCAACCAGCGTGTGACGGTTCCTTCGGTGACGCTTTCACCCAGCGCGGGCAACACGATGGGGACGGTGGAGCCACCAGCCGAAGGTGCTGCGGGAGGTGGAGTCACCGGGATTGCGGAGGCTGCGGGGGCGGGAACTTCTGCAGTAGGTGCGGGGACAACAATCGCGGCAGGTGCTGGTGCAGCGGCAGGTGCCGCAGGTGCAGGTGCGCCGGCTTCGTCAGCTGAACCGATGACGGCCAGTTCTGCGCCGACTTCAACAGTGGCGTCTTCATCGGCAGTGATGGACAGGAGTACTCCAGCCACAGGGGACGGAATCTCGGTGTCGACCTTGTCGGTCGAGATTTCCAACAAGGGCTCGTCCATGGCAACGGTGTCGCCAATGTTCTTGAGCCAGCGCGTGACTGTTCCTTCGGTGACGCTTTCACCGAGTTGCGGCATTGTGACGGAGACCGGCATTGGTCTTGGCACTCCTTCTTGTTGGACTTTCGTTAAACCCAGATTAGAGGTTCAACGACGATTTTAGGCGTGGGCGTGCAGGGGCTTGCCAGCCAAAGCAAGGTGAGCCTCGCCCATGGCTTCGTTCTGAGTCGGGTGAGCGTGGACCAGGGCTGCCACGTCCTCGGGGTAGGCCTCCCAGTTGACGATGAGTTGGCCTTCGCCGATGAGTTCGCCCACTCGGGCACCGACCATGTGGATTCCCACGACCGGACCGTCGTTGACGCGGACCAACTTGATGAAACCGGTCGTGGCCAAGATCTGGCTCTTGCCGTTTCCGCCCAAGTTGTACTCGTACGCGGTGACGTTGGCTGTACCATGGGCTTCTTCGGCTTGAGCTTGCGTCAAACCAACCGACGCTACTTCTGGTTCGCAGTACGTCACGCGAGGGATTCCGCTTTCGTCAATGGCGCGCGGGTTCAAGCCAGCAATTTCTTCAGCAACGAAGATTCCTTGTTGGAATCCGCGGTGGGCCAATTGCAATCCAGGAACGATGTCGCCCACGGCCCACACACCAGGGATGTTGGTTTGCAAGCGATCGTTGGTCAAAACAAAACCGCGGTCCATCGATACGCCTTGTTCGGCATAACCCAAGCCATCCGTGCGCGGTCCACGACCGACAGCAACCAACAAGTAGTCCGCGGCCAAGGTGTCACCCGATTCGAGTGACACGACCACGCCATTGGCATCTTGGGTTACACCACTGAAACGCACGCCGGTCTTGAAGTCGATGCCACGCTTGCGAAATGCCCGCTCAAGGGCCTTGCTCAGCGCCTCATCCTCAGCCGGAACTAGGCGGGGAAGGCCTTCCACGATGGTGACTTCAACGCCAAAGGACTTCCACACACTGGCGAACTCCACGCCGATCACGCCACCGCCAAGAACGATGACGCTCTTGGGGATTTCGTTCAGGTTGATGGCTTGGTCGCTGGTCAAGACGCGACCTTCGATGTCGAGGCCCGGCAGCGAGCGGGCATAAGAACCGGTAGCCAACACGATGTTGCGTCCGGTGTACTGAACGCCAGCAACGTCGATGGTGTTGGGTCCCACCAGGCGCCCTTCGCCCTCGATGAAAGTAATCGAGCGGGACTTGACCAAACCCTGTAGACCCTTGTAGAGGCGACCGACCACGCTGTCCTTGTACTTCAGGACGGCTTCGATGTCGATGCCGTTCAAGGTGGTGTTGACGCCAAACTCGGAGGACTCACGAGCAGTGTCGGCAACCTCTGCCGCGTGCAAAAGCGCCTTGGTCGGGATGCATCCCTTGTGTAGGCAGGTGCCGCCGAGCTTGTCCTTTTCGATCAGGGCCACGCTGAGCCCTAATTGGCTGGCTCGCAGGGCACAGGCGTATCCGCCACTGCCCCCACCGAGAATGACGAGATCGAATCCGGTTTCAGACACGCAACTGCCTCCAGGACGAAAAGAAATTGGCACAAACCACTCAGTTGTTTGTATCCTTTCACCTCGGGCTTGCTCGTTTTCACCCGCCTCCAGCGAGGCGATACGCACGTCGGGGCATTAGCGATGAGGAGTAGTTGTGGGCTTGTTCGGTCGGCGCAAGCCACGCACCGTTGAGGGCTCGATGGATCGGGCCGCTGATCGCAATGATCGCGCCCATCTTGAACAGTTCATCAAGGCGCAAGAAGGTGTAGAGGCGTTCATTGAGCCGCGCACGACCGTGACGCAGACCTCGATTTTGTTGGTGGCTCGCTCGGGACAGTGGACGCGCCGTCGGGTTCCCGATGAAGGCACGGCGTTTGATTGGGCCAAAAAGCTCGGCGTTCCTTGCTATGACGCGAACTTGATCGGCTACCCCCAGCGAATGCGCGACTGGGATGCGCTGAAGGCCGCTGAGCGCAAGCGCCAACTTGGCGGTT
>JBAXSF010000029.1:0-11770 GCA_037130835.1 Actinomycetes bacterium | reverse complement strand
GGAGTAAACATTCCCACCGAGATCACCGCGACTCCGTGTGAGGACGGCGGCATGATCATGGACTCGACTTGAGTGGGCAAGCCTGCAACGCCAAGCATCCGCGGAATGGAGTGACCGTAGATATCCGCGTCCACCACACCAACCTTGAGTCCGTCGCGTGCCATCGCTGCGGCCAGGTTCACGGTCACTGATGACTTGCCGACGCCACCCTTTCCGGATGCCACTGCGTAAACACGGGTCAGCGAATTGGGCTGAGTGAAGGTAATTTCACGCTCGGCTTGTCCACCACGAAGTTGCGAAGCCAAGCCTTTGCGCTGTTCGTCGCTCATGACGTCGAGGACGACGTTAACTCCGGTAATTCCCTCGACCGCGAGAACAGCAGCAGTGACGTTGGTGGTGATGGTTTCGCGCAACGGACAAGCAGCGATCGTGAGGTAAATGGTGACTTCGGCGATGCCGTCGTCGCTGACCTCAACGGACTTGACCATGCCCAATTCGGTGATGGGCTTGCGGATCTCGGGGTCTTCAACGCTGGCTAGTGCACGTTGGATGGCCTCAATACGATCGCTAGACATGACCCTGAGCGTAGAACGCCAGGCTTACGCCTCGTTGCTCGGCTCTGGGCTAGGTGCGGATGCCTGTTCGTTGACCGCTTTTTGCAAGTCTTCGAGCAGGTCCTTGAGCTCATTGCGGATGAAGTCGCGAGTCGTAACGTCGTTGAGCGCGATGCGAAGGGCGGCTACCTCGCGGCTGAGGTAGTCAGCATCGGCGAGCAGGCGCTCGGTGCTGGCCCGGTCTTCTTGGTACTGCACGCGATCGCGGTCAGACTGGCGGTTTTGGGCCAGCAAGATCAAGGGCGCGGCATAGGAAGCCTGCAACGACAAAACCAAGGTCAGGCCGATGAACTGCCAGGGGTCAAAACGCCACGATTCTGGTCCGACGGTGTTAAACACCACCCACGCAACAACGAAGATCGTCATGTACGCGATGAAGCGCCATGAACCAATGAAGCGCGCTACGCGTTCGGAGGCGCGACCGAAGACTTCCGGGTCCACAGATGGACGCAGGCTACGAGAACGGTCGAGCGGCTGATCCAGCCTGCTACGCCGTGTTTCACGAGCCATGATTGAACTCCGTTGCAGTGTCGGTGCTTTCGCGCCAGTCTTCGGGAAGCATGTGGTCAATCACGTCGTCAACCGTGACCGCGCCAAGTAGGCGTTGGTGTTCGTCAACAACAGGAAGGGCAACCAAGTTGTACGTGGCGAACATGCGAGTGACCTCGTTCAGCGGTGCGTCGGGCGAGATCCCCTCGAGTTCGGTGTCGATGAGGCCCGAAACTAACGCTGATGGAGGCTCGCGCAGTAGGCGCTGGAAGTGCGCTACACCGAGATAGCGACCAGTGGGGGTTTCAAGAGGTGGTCGCACCACGTAAACCTGCGCAGCCATGGCGGGGTTGAGGGTCGGATTGCGCACGTGAGCCAAGGCTTGAGCAACGGTGGCATCCGGGGAAAGAATGACCGGTTCAGAGGTCATCATTCCGCCCGCGGTGTAATCGCCATAGGCCAAGAGCCGGCGCACGTCATCGGCTTCTTCGGGATCCATGAGTTGAAGCAGTCGCTCTTGGTCTTCTTCAGACAATTCGCTGAGCAAGTCAGCGGCATCGTCGGGGTCCATTTCCTCAAGAACGTCAGCGGCTCGTTCGCTTTCCAATGCTTTAAGGATCTCGACCTGGTCGTCATCAGGAAGTTCCTCAAGAACCTCAGCCAACTTCTTGTCATCAAGTGCTGCCGCTACTTCAGCGCGACGCTTGGGGGACAGCTCGTGCAATACACCGGCAAGGTCGGCCGGACGCAACTTGTCAAAAGTCGCGAGCAAGTGGGCCGCGCCTTGACCTTCTTCATTCAGTGAGAAGCCGCTGACGAAGTCCCAATCAACAACCAAAGTTTCGCCGCGTCGACGAATTCCACTACCGCTCTTGCGGATGTACACCTTGCTGATCAGCCAATCGCCGGTGCGAGAGGCTTCGATAGCAACGTCCAGGACGGTGACTTGAGTGTCATCAGCGACCAAGTCCACCTTGCGATCCAAAAGCTCACCCAGGACCAATGTCTCCGACGGACGCTGTTGGAAGGTACGCAGGTTGACCACGCCGGTAGTAATGACTTGACCAACGTCAATAGTGGTCACGCGCGTGATGGGGACGAAAATTCGACGGCGCCCGGTGACTTCAACGACGAGGCCCAGAACCCGTGGCTGGGCACCAATGCGCAGCGTGACGACGACGTCACGCACGCGGCCGACCTGGTCGCCGTTGGGGGCGAAGACCGGCACGCCGGAAAGCCGCGCAATAAAGACGCGGGAAGTCTGGGTGCTCATGGGCTTCAGGGTACCCTCTGACCACTAAAACAAAGGGTTACCGCGAGTCCACGGGGGCTAGGTAGTCTTGGTTCACGCGCTAATCGCGCTTCACCTACGAGCTCTTGTGAAGGATTTGGCTGTGCGAAGTAAAACTCTTGGCTCTGTTGTCCTGGTGATCTCCTGCGCGCTGATCGCCTCGGGTTGCTCGTCACCCAAGTCGGAAAAGCCCAATGGCGTTCAAGATCTCAAGCCCATTGCCGCTTTCCAGCGAGCCGTTAACGCGATGCAGGAAGCCACTGACGTCACAGCCCGAGGGGCACTGCCGGTCAATGGCAAAGCAGCCGTCGTCGAAACGCGTTTTTCCGGTCCGAACGCTGGAGCAACGGTGAAAAGCGACGATTCGACCTTTCAAGTAGTGCGCACTGGTCAGTTCATCTACGTGCGCGCAAGCGTTGCCTTTTGGACCCCGTACGTGGGTCGACCACAAGCTGTGTCGATTAACACCCGCTGGGCTCAATCCCTAGTCGATGGTCCGCTGGCGCAATTTAATTTCTTCGTTGACAAGAACACCTTCTTTAAGGCGAGTGGTCGCATCAAGACGGGCACTGTCGTTGATCTCAATGGCAAGCAAGCTGTCACCTTGATTGATCCACCAAGTAACACTGACTCCACCTGGTGGGTGTCTACCACCGGTGAGCCGGTCATGCTGAAGTGGACTAGCGGAAAGAACACCAAGTACACGTTTAGTTATGACGATGTCAATGTGGTGACTGCTCCACCGGCCGATCAGACCGTCAACATCAACGACGTCAAGATTGCTGGGTCCACGCCGGAGCCCGTCAAGACACAGGGCCCGTAGTCACTGTGAGCTCGCCTCGCGCTGCTCGACGTTCGTGTCTGGCTGTTCCTGGCAGTAGCGAACGCATGATCGCTAAGGCTCAAACCTTGGCGAGCGACATGTTCTTCCTCGATCTTGAGGATGCGGTGGCGCCGTCGGCCAAGGTGGAGGCTCGACAAGCCGTGGCTCGCGGCCTGATCGAGGGCGATTGGGGCACACGTATTCGTTCGGTTCGCGTCAATGCGTTTGGCACCCCATGGTGTGCCGATGATGTCGCCACGGTGGTGCAGTTAGCGGGCTCGCACCTTGACACGATCATGTTGCCCAAGTGTTCAAGCCCCGATCAGGTGGTCTGGCTCGATGGTGCGCTCACTGAACTGGAGTCCAGTCTTGGATTGGACAGCGGCTCTATCGGTATCGAAGTGCAGATTGAGGACGCGAAAGGTTTGACCTACGTCGATGCCATTTCGGCGGCCTCGACACGTACCCAAGCGCTGCACTTCGGTCCTGGTGACTTCCAGGCCAGCATGGGCATGCCGTCAGTGGCTCTTGGCCAACTCAATCCTGATTACCCCGGCGATGTGTTGCATCACGTGTATGGCCGGTTGTTGGTGTCGGCGCGTGCGCATGACCTGCAGGTTCTCGATGGCCCGTACTTGGCCATTAAGGACCTCGCCGGCTTGTCGGCGGCGGCTAAACGCGTTGCAGCCATGGGTTTTGACGGCAAGTGGGTGTTGCACCCCGATCAAATCGATGTGGTCAACGAAACATTTTCACCATCACAAGAACATTTCGACCGTGCTGAGTTGATCTTGGACGCGTATGACTATTACCTCTCTGATGCCGGCGGTGCGCGCGGCGCTGCGATGTTGGAGGGCGAAATGATTGATGAAGCCTCACGTGCCATGGCGTTAGTAGTGACCGCTCGCGGCCGCGTGGCTGGCATGACGCGCACGAGAACCTTCACCCCGCCGAATTAGCCCACGTTTTTTTTGTTCCTCTCATTCAAGGAGTTCTCATGTCGCAGTCCACACCAGCTCAAGACAATGCCCAGGTCGTTCTTGCGACTTATGGAACGTATGCGCAGGCCCAGCGTGCAGTTGACTTCCTCTCTGATGAGAAGTTTCCGGTTCAGCACCTACGCGTCATCGGCACCGACCTGCGCATGATCGAAACCATCACGGGCCGCTTGACCTGGGCCCGCGCTGCCGCTGGAAGCGCGGTGGCGGGGATGTGGTTTGGCCTGTTCATCACCTTGCTGATTGGCCTATTTGCCGGTGGCCCGTCCCAGTGGACACAGTTGGTCATCGGCGGCGTGGCTTACGGAGCCTTGTTTGGCTTGGTGTTCGGCGTTGTCTCGTATGCCGCCTCGGGCGGTCGCCGCGATTTCACTTCCACGAGCCAAACAGTGGCTACAGCGTATGAAGTCACGTGCACCAGCACTCGTTCCGATGAAGCCGCGATCATTTTGAACCGCTTGCCTTAAGCACTCGCCGTTTCGTGAGTGAACTCCACCCAAATCGTTTTACTGTGTTCATCTACTTCCCAACCCCACGAACTGCTCAGTAGCGCTACCAGCATCAAGCCTCGACCTGTTTCAGCTAAGGCAGCGTGCGGTGGTGGGGGCGGTAGTAAGTCGGGAGAGTGGTCGTTGACTTCAATGCGCACAGTGTCGTCGTCAACATTGACTTCAATGGTCAGTGGAGCCTTGGCGTAAAAGATCGCATTAGCTAAAAGCTCGCCAGTGACTAACTCGATGTCGTCATACTTTTCCTCTGGTGCACCATCCCAAAACTGCTCCAGTGCATTACGAACCAAGCGACGAGCCGACGGCACGAGTTCACTACCCGGCTCGGTCCAACTCTCGCGAAACAGCAGCGTCATGGAGTTCTCGAATCCATGGGCTGTTTCATTGAGTCAGGATACGCAGGGTGGGGCTCGTGCCCGCATTTTTCGCCAGACCAACTGCGAGCGGATGTGAGTGGCTTCCCTATTGCCCACTAAGGGAAAATGGGCAATACTAATACTGTACGGGTGCGGACTCGCACAAGGGTGCCTGTCCACATAAGCGCAGATCACGAGGGCAAGGGGAACTACTCATGAGCACAGTGGTGCAAACCGACCAGCGAAGTCGACTCGTACTTCCAGGTCACAGCAACGAACGGTTCATCGTGCACGAGCTCGAGGATGGGAGCATCTTGTTGGAACCCGCGCGCGTCATTTCCCAAGCCCAATATGAGTACGACACGAACCCTGAACTTCAGGATTTGCTGTCCAAGGCATTGGCTTCGCCCACGGTGAAGCACACCTTCACACGTCGTAGTGAGTAGTTTTAAAGGCGCCGTTTCACGCGTTGCACAGCAACAACTTCTTGAGCTGGAATCGGGCGATGATGTGGACTTGTTTAACGCGGTCGTGGATGTATGTCAATTGATTCTCAAGTATCCGGCCCAAGCGCAACGGATGTCGGCTGCATTCACAACGCAAGACGGAATAGTCCTGCGCATGCCAGTGGTTGGACATCCACCGTTCAAGGTCTTTTGGACAAGCAGAGGACCTCGCATTGAGGCAGTGTTTCCGCACCCGTAGTACTTATCCACACCCATGGGTTGCTTTATCCTTTATGTCCGTTTTACCCTCCGTTTATGTCCGGCTCGCTTGCCCGCTTCCCCAGGGGCGTTGACCCTAAGGACCTGCTCACCGAACAGGTCCGCGAAGCCGTGCGGCAGTCCGGCGTCAATCCGGTTGAGCGGCCCGAAACGGTTCGGCAATTGGTGGCTGACTCATTGGCTAACCACGAGGACGCGGTCCTGGCTGGGTCGGCAGCGCCACTGGTTGAAGCACAGGCGTGGGCGGACACGTTGGTGGATTCCATGGCAGGTTTTGGACCCCTGCAAAAGTACTTAGACGATCCAGATGTTGAAGAGCTGTGGATCAATGCGCCCGGCCAAGTTTTTGTAGCGCGTAAAGGCCGCAGTGAACTCACCACGGTCATTCTTGAATCGTCCCAGGTGCGCGATTTGGTGGAACGCATGCTCAAGCCATCAGGCCGCCGGGTGGATTTGAGTTCTCCATTTGTCGATGCCATGCTTCCTGATGGCAGTCGACTCCACGTAGTCATTCCGGACATTACTGCGCAACATTGGGCTGTCAACATTCGCAAGTTTGTCGCCCATGCTCATCGCCTTGACGATCTGGTTGAGCTTGGTTCGATGACGGCCTCGGCCGCAGCATTCCTTGATGCTGCTGTGCGGGCTGGACTCAATGTGATCGTGTCGGGAGCCACTCAGGCAGGTAAGACCACCCTCCTCAATTGCCTCCTAGCCGCGATTCCTTCCGCTCAGCGCGTGATTACTTGTGAGGAAGTCTTTGAGTTACAGCCACACGTTGTGGATTGGGTGGCTCTACAAACGCGCCAGAGCAATTTGGAAGGCACGGGGGAAATCCCCTTAAGGCGCCTGGTCAAAGAGGCATTGCGCATGCGCCCGGATCGCCTTGTGGTGGGGGAAGTTCGACAAGAAGAGGCTTTGGATCTGCTGATCGCCCTCAATAGTGGTTTGCCCGGCATGTGCAGCCTGCATGCCAATTCGGCGCGTGAGGCGGTCACCAAACTGTGCACCCTCCCACTTTTGGCTGGCGAAAATGTCAGCGCTGGTTTTGTTGTGCCAACGGTGGCTTCAAGTGTTGACGTAGTGGTTCATGTAGCCCGCGATCATCAGGGAAGACGCAGGGTCCGGGAGATCGTCGCTTTACCGGGACGCGCGGAAGGATCTGTTATTGAGATTGCTGATCTCTTTGTTGATCGCCCTGAGGGCCTCATTCGCGCTGCCGGCTTTCCTCCGCATGGTGATCGGTTTGCAGCTGCAGGCATTGATGTTCATGCACTCTTGGCCGTTGACCATGAGGTGGCGTCATGAACGCTGTCCTAACAGGAAGCTTGTTTGCCTTCGGTTTAATCTGCCTGGTTGCTTGGAAGCATGACCTTTCCGTTTCGTCGTGGTTACTGCCGCTTGTCTCTTTCATCCAACGTTCGAGACACCGAGGGGCATCCGTTATTGCTGAATCAGGTGTACGGGGGTTGTCTGTTTCAGGTCTTTTGATGATTTCGCTGACGGCCGGGTTAGCGGTGTTTGTCATCTTGGCGGGGATTTCTCAGTCGGTGGTGGTCGCTGCCGTGTTCTCGACGATGGCCATGGCAGCTCCCTTCCTGGTGGTGCACGGGCGGGCCGCCCAGGCGCGCACAGCGCTGCGGGAGGTGTGGCCAGACGTAGTGGACAACCTGGCCTCGTCGGTGCGAGCTGGCCTAGCCCTTCCGCAAGCCTTGGCGCAGCTTGCGGTTCAAGGCCCGGTGCAACTTCGACCGCAATTCGAGGCCTTCGCGCGTAATTACGAGGCGACCGGACGTTTTGGTCAATGCCTTGATCAACTCAAGGATGAGCTGGCCGATCCAGTGGGCGATCGAATCATTGAAGCACTTCGGGTTGCGCGCGATGTGGGAGGAAATGATCTTGGTCGCCTCCTGCGAACTCTGTCGGTATTCCTTCGCGAGGATGTCCGCATTCGTGGTGAATTGCAGGCCCGCCAGTCATGGACAATCAATGGTGCACGGCTGGCGGTTTCCTCGCCGTGGCTGCTCTTGCTTTTCTTGTCGTTACGCCCACAAGCAGTTGCTGCCTATGACACACCTGCCGGATTGCTCGTACTGAGCGTTGGAGCTGGGTTGTGTGTCGTGGCGTATCAGGTCATGATGCGCATTGCCGTTCTTCCAAGCGAACCGCGAGTACTCCAATGATGGCCATCCTTCTTGGGTTCGTTTTCGCCGCTGGAGTTGCGCTCACGGCGCAGGCTCTCCTGCAGCGACGCAGGCCCTCACTTGCGCAACAAGTCCTGGCCTACGTTCAGCCGTCGGTGAATCGCACTCGTTCGCTGATTTCACCTGGTCACCAGTCCAGGCGGGTCCAAGAAATGGTGGCTGACCTGCTCTCGGGCCTACTCGGGGATCCCAACGGGCTTGAGGAACGGTTACGCAGAGCTGGATCTTCGGAATCGTCGGGGCAGTTTCGTCTCCACCAAGTCATGTGGGGCCTTGGTGGCTTAGTAGCAGGAGCGGTCTGCGCCGTAGTGCTAGGAATTTTCAAAGATGCAGTTCGACCAAGCACAGTCTTGGTGCTAGCTGCCGTCGGTTTGGCCGTTGGCGTGCTCGCCAGGGAGCGCAGTCTTGATCAAGCGGTTCGGCGACGTGAGGCTTTGATGATTGCAGAGTTTCCTGCCATTGCGGAAATGCTCGCGCTGTCAGTGGCTGCCGGCGAAGGTGTGGCCGGAGCGCTGTCGCGAGTAGTGGGGTGTAGTTCAGGTCCCTTGGCCCGTGAACTCAACGAGGTCCTCATCAAATCGACACTGGGTGATGGACTCGTTCACGCCTTGCGCGACTGTGGATCTACCACAAAGGTCAGGCCGGTCGCTCGCTTCATCGACGCGATGGTTATTGCTATGGAACGTGGGACGCCTATGGCCGAGGTCATGCGTGCCCAGGCCAGTGATGTCCGGGACTTGGGCCGCCGGGAATTGATGGAGTCAGCTGGTCGCAAAGAGATCGCGATGATGGTTCCGGTTGTGTTCCTTGTCCTTCCGATCACTGTTGTGTTCGCTCTGTTTCCGGGATTTTTTGGATTGTCAATTAATGGGTAAGTCAACTAATCCGAGGTAGCACCAGCTATTACCGGGAAACGGGAGGATGACATGTTCAATCGATGGGTTAACCGCGTACTCGCGGCGATGGAGTCAGACAGGGGCGATGTTCCTGGTTGGGTCCTCATCACAGTGATGACGGCCGGCTTGGTAACGGCGTTATGGAGCGTGGCTGATGGTCAACTCAAGTCCATCTTTACGAGCGCACTTCGTAGCGTGACGGGTCCGTGACCCTGCTCTCACACCTGCACGAAGACGAGGGTTCGGCAGTAGTGGATTTTGTTCTCATCGCGGCCGTGCTCGTCATGCTTGTTTTAGGCGTCATACAGGTGTGCTTTGCCGTGCACGTGCGCAACACCCTTGCGTCTGCTGCAGCCGAAGGCGCTCGCTATGCAGCCAGCGCTGACCGCAGTACGAACGATGCACTAGGGCGCACGCGCTTGAGTATTTCCCAGTCCGTGGGTTCACGGTTTGCTCGCGACATTTCCGTCAGCAGTCACGTCATTGGTGGATTGGATTTCGCTGAAGTCACAGTGCGAGCAGCTATCCCACTCGTGGGGACCTTGGGGGGTCCAGCGACTGTGACGGTTCGCGGTCACGCTCTGCTGGAGGTGCAACCGTGAAAACGCGTGATGATCGAGGCAGCGCCCTCGTTGAATTTAGTTATCTCTCGTTGTTGCTTTTGGTTCCCATGATTTATGCCATGAGCGCCGCCTTTGTGGTGCAAAGGTCTGCCTTCGCGCTGACGGCGGCATCGCGTGAAGCGGGACGGGTGTTCGTCCAAGCCGATTCGGGTGCTCAGGCCCTAAGCAATGCTCGATTGGCGTCGGGAGTGGTGTTGCGAGACCAAGGAGTAAATCCTGCGCGAGTCCGGACACGATTTACCTGTGCAGCAAAGCCTTGCTTATCTCCAGGTGCACGAGTTGATGTGACCTTGTCAACCAGCGTGCCCGTCCCTTTCGTTCCGGCCTTCATGAAGGGGCTCAGTTCGATTCCCATGAGTGCCAAACAAAGCGTGGTTGTCGATGTTTACCGGCAGGAACGGCCATGAGTGTGAATCAACGACCTAGCGAGGATGGCCAGGTGCTGATCTTGACCCTGGGCTTCGCGGTATTGGTATGCCTTCTATTCAGCGTGGTGGTAGATGCTTCGCATCTGTACATGGCTCGACGCTCGCTTGTTGCTTCGGCGGATGCTGCAAGTTTGGCCGCAGCCCAAGGAATCAACGCTCCCGCTGTGTATGCGGGAAAAGCGACCACAACGGTTCCGCTGTCGCGAACTGCTGCGAACAAGCGACTCACGGCGTATGTGAAGTCAGCCGGATTGTCCTCCAAGTTCTATCGATTCCGGGTTGACTCCATGCGCACGAACGGCCGATGGGTCAATGTCACGCTTTCGGCGCGCGTACGGCTACCCATCTTTAACGCGATCACAGGGCGTGCTGGTTCGATCGGGATGAGAGCGTCAGCACGGGCTCGCAGTGTGGTGAATTAGAACGACGGTGACTCGCGTACCCTGTGACCTATGGCATCGATGGAACCGGCTGAGGATCTAGCTCGCCTTGATTCCACGTTGACCAGTGTGGAGAAGGTGCTCAACATTCCCAAGATGCGTCAAGAGGCTGAAGAACTTGAGGCGCAAGCTGGCGCTCCTGACCTGTGGGATGACCAAGCCAATGCACAGGTCGTAACCAGTCGGCTGTCGTTTGTGCAAAGCGAGATTCGCAAAGTCAGTGAACTGCGCCAGCGCCTCGATGACGCCAAAGTGTTGTTGGAGTTGGGCGAAGACGAAAGCGATGTGGCTATTCATGCTGAAGTCCTGGCTGAAGTCCAGGCGCTCGAAAAGCTGGTCGGCGAAATTGAAGTGCGTACCCTGCTCAATGGCGACTATGACCCACGTGAGGCACTGGTCACGATTCGCTCTGAAGCCGGTGGGGTGGACGCCGCTGACTGGGCGCAGATGTTGATGCGGATGTATTTGCGGTGGGCTGAGCGGCATGGCCACACCACGGAGATTTATGACATCTCGTATGCCGAAGAAGCGGGCATTAAGTCCGCCACCTTTGCGGTCAAGGCCCCGTATGCCTATGGCACCTTGAGTGTTGAACAAGGCACCCACCGGTTAGTGCGGATTTCTCCTTTTGACAACCAATCGCGGCGCCAGACCTCGTTTGCGGCCGTGGAGGTCCTGCCGGTCACGGCACAAACCGACCATGTGGACATTCCAGAGAACGAAATTCGCGTGGATGTGTTCCGCTCGAGCGGTCCGGGTGGCCAGAGTGTGAATACGACCGACTCAGCGGTTCGCCTGACGCACATTCCCAGCGGAATTGTGGTGTCGTGCCAAAACGAGAAGTCACAGATTCAAAACCGCGCTGCCGCTTTGCGCGTTTTGGAATCGCGCTTGTTGGAGCGTCGTCGCCAAGAAGAGCGCGCCGAGATGGACGCGCTCAAGGGCGACACCACCGGCTCATGGGGCAACCAAATGCGCTCCTACGTCTTGCAGCCGTATCAAATGGTCAAGGATTTGCGCACTGAATTCGAGACCGGCAATGTCAGTTCCGTCCTTGACGGCGACATCGACGAGTTCATCGAGGCCGGGATTCGCTGGCGCCGGCAGTCTGAGGCCTAACCCAGCCCCCAGGGCAGGGAATACGCAGGCGTACGGCACAGTTGTTATCTCTAGAGCAGGTCAACAGCCGCTCTACGAGCCATCACGATGTGGAGTCCTCAGTGCAATTGCCGCCGTTGGTCGAGCCAGCAGCCGAACTCACCGTTGACGAGGTTCGTCGCTACAGCCGTCACATCATCATCCCTGAAGTGGGAATGGACGGACAAAAGCGCCTGAAGAACGCGCGCGTGCTGTGTGTGGGCGCAGGTGGCCTGG
>JBAXSF010000028.1:0-11788 GCA_037130835.1 Actinomycetes bacterium | reverse complement strand
AAGACGGCGACTTCATCGTCATTGACTTGAGTTCTGCTTACGAAGGCGAAGCGATCGAAGAAGCCACCGCTGCCGGACTTTCCTACCAAGTCGGATCTGGCGATTTGCTCGATGGTCTGGACGACACCATCATCGGCCTTGAAGCCGGTGCCAGCGGAACTCTTACCACGCGACTGCGCGCCGGTGAATGGGTCGACAAGGACGTCGAAGTCACCGTTGAAGTCAAGAGTGTGCGCGAGCGCATCCTGCCTGACCTCAATGATGAGTTTGCTCAGATGGCGAGCGAGTTCGACACCTTTGCGGAACTGCATGCGCAGATTTCGGAGCAGACGGTCGAGATCAAGAAGATTGAACAAGCTCTGCAGGCGCGCAACGAGATCGGCGATGCGCTCTTAGAGCTCGTGGAGATTCCCATCCCCGAAGGAATCGTCAAGGCCGAAGTCGATGAGCACCTGCAAGGCGAAGGTCGCATGGAAGACGAGGTGCACCGCGCGGAAGTTGAGGTGGATGTGCGCAAGGCGCTTGCTCAGCAGTTCCTCCTGGACGAAATCGCGAAGGCCGAAGACCTTCAGGCCTCAGAGACCGAGCTGACCGAGTACCTGATTCGGCAGGCCTCGCGCTATGGCATGGCACCCGACCAGTTCGTTCAAGAGGTTGTCCGTGCGGGCCAGGTGGCCTCGTTCGTGGGCGAAGTCGTCCGCGGTAAGGCTATGGCTTTCGTCCTGGAGAACGCCGCGATTACGGATGCTTCTGGACGTACCGTTGATTTGAAGGCGCTGGACGCTTCTGACGATGACCATGACGGTCACGACCATGACGGTCACGACCATGACGGTCACGACCACGAAGGGCACAACCACTAGGTCTGCGCCGTAAGCGAACACCCCCTCTGAAGATGTGAAGCAGGGGGGTTTTCGCGTTAGGGTCAATGCACTGGCAATGAGCAAAGGAGTGCACAAGGTGACATCGCTAGAGATCCCCGGGCTTGTTGAGGCACGTGGCTCACAACCTTCCGGCATGGGTTTTGATGACGGCGTTTATCAACGACTCTTGCGCGAGCGCATCATCTTCTTGGGTTCGGTTGTCGAGGATGCCAACTCCAACGCGATCGCAGCGCAGATGCTTTTGCTTGCTGCCGAAGATCCAGAAAAAGACATCTACCTGTACATCAACTCGCCAGGTGGATCAGTGTCGGCCGGTTTGGCGATTTACGACACCATGCAGTTCATCCAAAATGACGTAGCCACCGTTGCGATGGGCTTGGCCGCATCCATGGGTCAGTTCTTGTTGTGCGCAGGTGCCCCAGGCAAGCGTTATGCCTTGCCGCACGCGCGCATCATGATGCACCAGCCATCGGGTGGAATTGGTGGAACGGCTTCGGATATCAAGATTCAAGCCGAGCAGATGCTGTACACCAAAAAGAAGCTTGCCGAACTCATCGCTGGTCACACTGGTCAGACCCTTCAGCAAATCGAAGAAGACTCCGATCGTGACCGCTGGTTCGCTGCCGAAGAGGCAATGGAGTACGGATTCGTCGATCACGTGGTGCGTAGCGCCAAGGATGTTGCAGGCCAAGGTGGCACCAGCCCAGCCGGAGGGAAGTCCAAGTGAGCGAGCTCTTTACCCCTAGCAGTCGCTATGTCCTGCCGCGCTTTATTGAGCGCACCAGCCAGGGCTATCGCGAAATGGATCCGTACACCAAGCTCTTTGAGGAGCGCATCATTTTCTTGGGTGTGCAAATCGATGATGCTTCTGCAAACGACGTGATGGCACAGTTACTCACGCTGGAATCCATGGATGCGGATCGAGACATTTCGATCTACATCAACTCACCTGGTGGATCCTTCACTGCGCTGACGGCGATCTACGACACCATGCGATTCGTCAAGCCCGACATCCAAACCATCTGCATGGGTCAAGCCGCTTCGGCCGCTGCCGTGTTGCTGGCTGCCGGAACGCCAGGCAAGCGCTTTGCTCTCAAGCATTCACGCATCTTGATTCACCAGCCCTACAGCGAGGGTGGCGGTCAGGGCTCGGACATCGAGATCCAAGCCAATGAAATTTTGCGGATGCGCACTCTGCTCGAGCAGATGTTGGCTGAACACAGTGGTCGAACCGAAGACCAAGTTCGTCAAGACATTGAGCGCGACAAGATCCTCACGGCGGCCGAAGCCAAGGAATACGGCATCATCGATGAGGTAATTTTCACGCGCTAAGCCCTGCCGGAAGGGGTCTTCACCCTTTCTGCACGCGGCACGCCCAGATCAAAGGGCTGATCTGACCCAATGTCGGGGTAGTTTCGTGGTTCAAGAAACAGCTTCCCCAGGAAAGGTCGACCCACGTGGCGCGCATTGGAGAGACAGCCGATCTGCTCAAGTGCTCTTTCTGCGGAAAGAGCCAAAAGCAAGTCAAGAAATTGATCGCTGGCCCAGGCGTTTACATCTGCGATGAGTGCATTGACCTGTGCAACGAAATCATTGACGAAGAGCTCAGTGAAATTGTTGAGGGCGAATCCACTGAGCTGCCCAAGCCTCGTGAAATCTTTGAATTCCTTGACCAGTACGTCGTAGGCCAAGACGCTGCTAAGAAGTCGCTCGCTGTTGCTGTCTACAACCACTACAAGCGCATCCGCTCGCCAGAATCGGATCGACGCGGCGAAGACGGCATCGAATTGATGAAGTCCAACATCTTGCTCCTCGGCCCCACCGGTTCGGGCAAGACCTTGATGGCACAAACCTTGGCCCGCATGTTGCAGGTACCGTTTGCCATTGCTGACGCCACAGCCTTGACCGAAGCAGGTTATGTCGGTGAAGACGTGGAAAACATTTTGCTCAAGCTGATCCAGGCAGCCGACTACGACGTGAAGAAGGCCGAAACCGGCATTATTTACATTGACGAAGTCGACAAGATCGCCCGCAAGAGCGAGAACCCATCCATTACTCGTGATGTATCCGGCGAGGGCGTGCAGCAAGCACTCTTGAAGATCATCGAGGGAACGACTGCTTCGGTGCCGCCACAGGGTGGTCGCAAGCACCCGCACCAGGAATTCATTCAGATCGACACCACCAACGTGTTGTTCATCGTCGCCGGCGCATTTGCTGGTCTTGACACCTTGATTGAGCAGCGCGTGGGCAAGAAGAGCATCGGCTTCACCGCTGATGTTCAATCGCCAGCAGAGTCCACCGATGAAATGGACATCCTCAGTCGGGTCATGCCAGAAGACCTGCTCAAGTTCGGCTTGATCCCCGAATTTGTTGGTCGTCTGCCCATCCTGACCAGCACGGTTGCCGTGGACCAGGCCGGTTTGATCCAAATCCTGACGGAGCCAAAGAACGCTCTGGTCAAGCAATATCAAAAGCTCTTTGAGCTCGATGGTGTCGAACTCGAATTTGATGAAGGCTCGCTCACCGCGATCGCCGATCAGGCTTTGGCTCGCGGTACGGGAGCTCGTGGACTGCGCGCCATCATGGAAGAAGTGTTGTTGTCCGTTATGTACGAAGTTCCCTCACGAGATGACATTGGCCGAGTCGTGGTGACCGAAGAAGTGGTGGTGCAGCACATTGCGCCCACGATGGTTCCGCGTGACAAGCCCAAGCGTGCTCGTGCTGACAAGGAAGAAAAGTCCGCCTAAGCGGGTTGTTCTCCGAGCACGACTTCAGCACTCACGCTCTCGCCCTCGACGTAACTCACGTTCGCAATGCGTCCTACTGCGCGCAAGTCACCTTCTACTTGGCGCACCAACTCAAGTTGCGTGGCAGGAGCGGTGATGATCGCTGATTCGACATCGGCGCGCATAGAAACTTGAGCATCCGACTTTGCTCGGCGAATAGTCGATAGCAACACGGCGGTTGTTTCGTTCAAAGCGATGTTGCCATCGGCGGCCAGCTCGGTCACTGTTGCTGCATCAGGCCAAGGGCTGCGGTGAATCGAACCCGTCTGCCACCAGGACCACGCCTCTTCGGTGACAAACGGAAGTGTGGGGGCGAATAGCCGCAGGAGAACAGACAGCGTTGCGGCGAGCGTGGCATGAGCTGAAGCAGCGCCTTCTGGTCCCTGACCGCCGTAAGCACGGTCCTTAACCATCTCGACATAGTCATCGCAAAAGGCCCAGAAGAACGTTTCGGTGACTTCGAGTGCTCGGCTGTAGTCGTAGTTGTCAAATGCGGTGGTTGCGCGTTCGACGACGGTTGCTAATCGAGCCAAGAGGGCACGATCCAAGGGGTGCGTGATCGCTGATGGGTTTTCGGTCGCACCCAAACTAATCGCGAACTTCGAAGCGTTCAAGATCTTGATGGCCAGTCGCCGACCGACCTTCATCTGTTGGACATCGAAGGCGGTGTCAGTTCCTGGTCGTCCGCTGGCTGCCCAATAGCGCACAGCATCAGAACCGTGTTCTTCAAGCAATCCCATAGGGGTGACCACGTTGCCCTTGGACTTGCTCATCTTTTTCCGGTCGGGGTCCAGGATCCAGCCAGAAATTGATGTGTCGGTCCACGGCACTCCATCAAACTCAGCGTTGGCTCGCACAACCGTAGAGAACAGCCAGGTACGGATGATGTCGTGGCCTTGCGGACGCAAGTTCATGGGATAGACGCGTTCAAACAGGTCGTTGTCGCGTTCCCATCCGCCGGCGATCTGCGGAGTCAGCGACGACGTTGCCCAAGTGTCCATGACATCGGGGTCGCCGATGAATCCATTGGCTGCGCCACGTTGGTCGGCAGTAAATCCATCAGGACACTCGGACTGTGGATCGATCGGGAGGTCAGCTTCATCTGGGACTAGTGGTTGGTCATACAGCGGTTCCCCGTTGGAATCAAGGCGATACCAGAGCGGGAACGGAACCCCAAAGAACCGCTGACGGCTAACCAACCAGTCACCGTTGAGGCCTTCGACCCAGTTGTCGTAGCGGGCCTTCATATAGGCCGGGTGCCAGGTGATCTCGTTGGCTCGCTGCAACACGACATCGCGCAGAAGTCCATCGCGACCACCGTTGCGCAAATACCACTGACGGGTCGTCACGATTTCGAGTGGCTTGTCACCCTTTTCAAAAAACTTCACTTGGTGATTGATGGGTCGAGGCTCACCGATGAGCTCACCACTGTGACGCAACATCTCAACCACTGTTTCCTTAGCCGTGAATACCGTGGAACCTGAAAGCCGGGCGTAGGCCGAGCGCCCATCAGCCGAAATGATGGCCTCTGGCACGTCAGAGGTGATGCGACCATCCCAGCCAATGATGGGGCGGGTGTCGAGTTGGAGTTCACGCCACCACGTCACGTCGGTGAGGTCACCGAACGTACACACCATCGCGATACCGGTTCCCTTTTCGGGATCGGCCAACGGATGGGCCTTGACTTCTACTTCGACGTCAAAGATGGGTGTGCGCACCGTGGTGCCAAAAAGCTCCTGGTAGCGCTCATCATCGGGGTGAGCCACGAGAGCAACGCACGCCGCCAGCAGTTCAGGGCGCGTGGTGTCGATGTTGACATCGCCCTTGCCGTCGGTGCGGTGGAACGCGAGCTGGTAGTAGGCACCGGGGCGTTCGCGGTCCTCAAGTTCGGCTTGTGCCACAGCGGTACGGAACGTGACATCCCACAGCGTGGGTGCTTCGCTTTGGTAGGCCTCACCACGAGCAAGGTTGCGCAAGAACGCGCGTTGTGACGTGGCTCGGGAGTTCGAATCAATGGTTTGGTAACTGTGCGACCAGTCAACGGACAGGCCAAGTCGGCGCCAAACAGATTCAAAGACTTTCTCGTCTTCGACTGTGAGGTGTTCGCACAGTTCAATGAAGTTGCGGCGCGAGATGGCGATCTGCTGCTTGCCTGGTTCGGCCGGCGGGGTGAAGTCGGGGTCATAGGGCAACGACGGATCGCAGCGCACGCCGAAATAGTTTTGAACCCGACGTTCAGTCGGAAGTCCGTTGTCGTCCCAGCCCATGGGGTAGAACACTTCGAGACCACGCATCCGCTGGAAGCGCGCGATCGTGTCGGTGTGTGTGTAGGAAAAGACGTGGCCCACGTGCAGCGACCCGCTAGCCGTCGGTGGTGGCGTATCAATGGAGTACACCTGATCGCGGGTAGCCGTGCGATTGAACCGGTAGACACCGTCGGTTTCCCAGTTCTGGGACCAGCGGTCTTCCAGCCCATCAATGGTGGGCTTGTCGGGAATCTTTGAGGCTGCGGTGGGCTCAGTCATGATGTCCGATCCTATTGTTGCGGCCCTGCGTAGAGTTGCCCCCCGTGAGCATCGATGAAACAGGCCCATCCGCTGTGGAGCGGTTTGTTCAAATCCAGGAAAGCCTCACGCTGCGTTGGCCCGAAGACCGCATTGAGCCCACTCTGGAGCGGGTAGCGCGCGCTGTGGAGTTATTGGCTGACCCGCAGCAGGCCTACCCGACCATTCACGTAGCCGGCACCAATGCCAAGACGTCGACGGTCCGGCTTATTGATCAGCTGGCGCTAACCGCAGGATTGCGAACCGGCCGGTTCACCAGCCCGCATTTAGAAACCGTGCGTGAGCGCATTTGTTTTGCCGGCGAAATCATTTCGCCTGAGCGCTTTGTCGAAAACTTTGACGACATCGAGCCTTACCTTGAAATAGTTGATGCGGAAAGCATCGGTCGCGGTGGCCCGGCCATGTCGACCTTTGAAGTACTGACTGTGTTGGCTTTAGCCACGTTCGCCGAGGCTCCCGTCGATGCAGCCGTAATCGAAGTGGGCATGGGTGGGACGTGGGATGCAACAAACGTTGTCGAATCAGCTGTATGCGTGATTACACCCATTGGCTTAGATCACTCCGAATACTTGGGCTCAACGCTGGAAGAGGTTGCTGGCGAAAAGGCGGGCATCATCAAGGCCAACGGCTTGGTAGTTGTTGCTGAACAAGATCCTGTAGTTGCCGAGGTTATTGCAGCGCGAGCCGCACAAGTCGGTGCTCGTTTGATCCTCGAAGGCCGTGACTTTGCGCTGGTGGATCGACAACTCGCCGTTGGTGGTCAGCTGCTGACCATCGAAGGCCTGGGTGGCGTCTACGACGAATTGTGGTTGCCTCTTCATGGCGAACACCAAGCACATAACGCCGCAGTGGCCTTGGCTGCATTTGAAAGTTTCCTCGGTGGGGGACAGCAACGGCTAGATGTTGCCCTCGTGCGCGAGGCCTTTGCCCAAGCAACGGCTCCCGGGCGACTGGAGATCGTGCGTCGATCGCCCACCGTCCTGCTTGATGCTGCGCATAATCCCCATGGCGCGCGAGCTACCGCCGAAGCCCTTCGCGAGTCCTTTGACTTCGGATCTGTCATCGCTGTTGTGGGTGCCATGGTTGATAAGGACGTCTCCGGTGTGCTCGCGGAGTTTGCCGATCAAGTCGATGTCATTGTGGCTACCAGCGCGAACGACCCTCGGGCTATGCCGGCCGATGAGGTGGGCGAACTTGCCAGTCAGATCGTGGGCAGTGATCGAGTGGTGGTTGCTCCTGCTCTTTCCGATGCGCTGGAAGTTGCTGTGACCTTGGCCGATGATGCAACAAACGAGGGCACCACTGCAGCGGCGGTCTTGGTCGTTGGTTCGGTTGCCTTGGTTGGTCAGGCTCGTGCCTTGTTGCAGCCATCAAGCGGTGAAGCGTCATGAGAGCACTTGCATCCGCAGTCTTAGCGTTTGAATCCATCGTGCTCGCGTTGGCCATTCCCGTGGCTATTTCGATTTACCAGGTCAACGGCGCAGTTGCGGGTTGGGTGGGAGGACTGTTAGCCATCTCCTGCTTAGTGGTGACGGCCTTGCTCCGCTTTAGTTGGGCGGTCTACGCCGGGTGGCTGATTCAAGTAGCAGCGATAGCTGCCGGATTTGTCATCCCAGCGATGTTCTTCCTGGGCGCGATGTTTGCCGCGCTGTGGTGGTGGGCCCTCAAGCTCGGGCGCTCGGCTAACCCCGTGCCGGCAGATGGGGCCTGACCGGCCGGTAGAGTAGGGGTTTCTAGCCCCTTTTTCTTGGAGTCATTAATGACGGAACGCACCCTTGTCTTGGTCAAGCCCGACGGTGTTGCTCGCGGCCTGACCGGCCAGATCTTGGACCGTATCGAGCGCAAGGGCTACCGCTTGGTCGCGCTGGAACTGCGCACCCTTGATGTGGCTACCGCCCAAGCCCACTACGGCGAGCATGCGGATAAGCCGTTCTTTGGCGAGCTGGTCTCATTCATCACCTCCGCCCCGTTGGTGGCAGCAGTCATTGAGGGCCCCGAAGCCATCACCGCCTGGCGCACCCTGATGGGCGTGACGGACCCGATTAGGTCCGCGCCAGGCACTATTCGTGGCGACCTTGCGTCCGTTATGACCGAAAACCTTGTCCATGGCTCGGATTCACCCGAATCGGCAGCCCGCGAGATCGCACTGTTTTTCCCAGGTCTGGGATAAGCGTCACCTGCTCTAGGTATCCTGAAGGCCGCACGTGCGTTTGATCTTCCCCCTGGAGGGCTGCTTTTCATGGCAAACAGAATGTCATTTATTGGTCGCGACATGGCCGTTGACTTGGGTACCGCTAACACCTTGGTGTACGTCCGCGGTCGTGGTGTGGTTTTGAACGAGCCATCCGTTGTTGCCATTAACCAGACCACGCGTAGCGTGCTCGCGGTGGGTCTTGAAGCCAAGAAGATGATCGGCCGCACCCCAGGCAACATCGTGGCGATTCGCCCACTCAAAGACGGTGTGATCGCTGACTTCGATACCACTGAGCGCATGTTGCGTTACTTCATTCAAAAGGTGCACACTCGCCGCCACCTGGCCAAGCCCCGCATCGTTGTCTGTGTACCGTCGGGCATCACCGGTGTGGAACAGCGCGCAGTCAAAGACGCTGGGTATGCCGCCGGTGCGCGCAAGGTGTACATCATTGAAGAGCCGATGGCTGCTGCGATTGGCGCCGGACTTCCAGTCCACGAGCCCACTGGCAACATGGTGGTCGACATCGGTGGTGGAACCACTGAAGTCGCGGTGATTTCGCTGGGCGGCATTGTCACGGCGAAGTCCATTCGTGTGGGTGGAGATGCACTTGACTTGGCGATTATTGAGTACATCAAGAAGGAGTACTCGCTGTTGCTCGGTGAGCGCACGGCTGAGGAAATTAAGATGTTGATTGGATCGGCGTTCCCAATTCCTGACGAGCCACACGCCGAGATCCGCGGTCGTGACCTGGTTTCTGGCCTGCCCAAGACCATCGTGGTGGCCAGCGAGGAAATCCGTAAGGCCATAGAAGTCCCCGTGACGTCGATCGTTGACGCGGTGAAGGCCACTTTGGACCAGACGCCACCTGAGCTGTCCGGTGACCTGATGGAACGCGGCATCGTGCTCACCGGTGGTGGGGCTTTGCTCAAGGGTCTTGACGAGCGCATTCGCCACGAAACGGGGATGCCCATTCACATTGCTGACAACCCGTTGGACTGTGTGGCTATCGGATCGGGCAAGTGCGTTGAGGAATTTGAATCTCTTCAACAAGTCCTTATTTCCGAGCCGCGCCACTAATCAAAGTGCGCGGCAATTGTTGCCGTTACCTAGTAGACACTGATGAGATCTGGACGCGCGCGACTGGCACTGGCCATTGTCGTACTCATGTGTGTGACCTTTATCGTTCTCAGTCTTCGCGGCGGCTCCGACAGTGTGCGCGGCGCGGGTGCAACGACTTTGGGTCCATTCCAACGCGTGGTTTCGGCTATCACGCAACCCATCGGTAATTTCTTTGGCTCACTCACGCGCATTCGCAGCAATGAGAAAACGGTCAGCGCACTCCAAGCTCGAAACTCTGAACTCGAAACCCAGTTACGCGTCAATGAGGGACAAGCGGGAGCAGCGCGACAGTTGCAACAGTTGCTCAAGACTGCTGGCCAAGGAAAAATCCGTATCGTGCCAGCCCGAGTGATAGCGATTGGTCCCTCGCAAGGCTTTGCCTGGTCGGCCACCTTGGATTCGGGCTCGCGTGATGGCATCAAGAAGGACCAAACCGTCATTAATGGCGATGGCTTGGTCGGACGCGTGACCAGTGTGGGGGCGACGACTTCCACCGTTTTATTGGCTATTGACCCCAACTCCTCGATTGGGGCTCGGGCCGCCAATTCATCCGAAGTCGGCATCGCGACGGGTAATGGCTTGAGCGGATTGACGTTCCAATTGCTCAACCAAAGTGCACCGTTGCAAAAGGGTGATCCACTGCTGACTTTTGGTTCGCTTCGCGATCGGCCATTCATTCCCGGTATTCCGATGGGCATCATCACTGAAGTTAACGGCGCGGCTGGCTCACTCACTCGCACGGCTGTAGTGAAGACCTATGTCAACTTCTCGGCACTTGATGTGGTGGGAGTCGTTGTTGGTGTTCCTGCTCGTGATCCACGTGATTCCTTGATTCCCCGCTCGCCCACACCGGCACCCACGGTGACGATCACCTTGACTCCATCATCGACTGCTCAGCCCACGCCGACTCCATCAGTTACGCGCGCAGGTACTCCGCGGCCGACACCAACAGGGGCTTAAGTCATGTCCGTTTTTTGGAGCCGATCTCTGGTGGCTGCGGTCTGGGTGACGGGCGCGGTAGTGCTTCAAACGGTGGTCTTGAGTCAACTGGGATTGCCCGGAGCCACACCGGATTTGATTGTGGTGCTGGTCGCCGGCTGGGGACTGTCGCGCGGATCGCTGGAGGGAGTGATCGTTGGTTTTGCCGCGGGTCTGTTTCTGGATGTGATGCCACCGGCAGTGGGGACCTTCGGCATCTGGCCTTTGGTCTTAGCGCTGGTGGGGTTCCTCACCGGGCTGCTGGCCGATGACAGTCAGGGATCCTCGTTGACCCCGCTGCTGGTAGTCGCCGTGGCCGCATTGTCGACTTTGGCGCTATATGCGGGGGTTTCCCAACTAGTCGGAGCCCGAGCCTTCAGCTGGTCACAGATTTATGGACAGGCGTTAACCCAGGGTCTTTATGCTGTCCTATTAGCGCTTGTTGTTCTACCCGCACTTTCTGCCACATTGCGGTGGGTCGAACCCTCTTCCCCGCGCTACTAGCCGGCCGAAGGAGGGAACCGTGAGCGATCGTTCGCGACTGCGCCTCCTTGTCCTTCAGGTGTTGGCTGTTTCGTTAATGCTGACTCTCTTTGGTCGATTGTTCTTCCTTCAAGTCGTGAGCGGTGAGCAATACCAGCGAGCGGCTGCAGACAACGGGACGCGCGAAGTAGTCACGCCAGCAGTTCGTGGATTGATTCTTGATTCCCAGGGTCGGCCGTTGGCGCAAAACCGAACCACGATTGTCGTCTCCGTCGATCGCACAGCAGTCAGGAAGCAAAAGGATGATGGCGTAGCGGTCATCAAGCGCTTGAGTAAGACGCTGGGGATGAGAGAGAGCAAGGTCAAAGGTTCACTCACCTTGTGTGGAACTAAGGGTGCAGCCAAAGCGCCGGTGTGCTGGAACGGTTCGCCGTATCAACCCATTCCCATCGCAAAAGATGTCTCCACTGACGTGGCGTTAAGCATCATGGAGCGACGGGAGTTGTATCCCGGAGTGACAGCCGAGCTGTCGACCGTGCGCGATTACCCGGCCCCAGGTGGTGCACAGTCAGCCCACGTTTTGGGATATCTCGGACCCGTGAGTGACAAGGAGTACAGCGATGGGTCATCAGGATTTCGCCGCACCGACCTCATTGGTAGGGCCGGCCTAGAAGCCACCTACGACACCTACCTACGCGGAGTTCCAGGGTTTAAGTCCTTGGCCGTGAACAATGCTGGCTCGGTCACAGGAACCGTGGCGACGCAGGATGCAACGCCGGG
>JBAXSF010000027.1:0-11824 GCA_037130835.1 Actinomycetes bacterium | reverse complement strand
CTTCCTGCGGAAAACGCGGCCATCAAGCGCGGCGCGGATCCAGCAGCGTGGACCTACGAAAACATTGCCACCCAAAAAGCGTCAATGCGTCGCTATGCCTGTTCGTTTGACTGGGATCGAGTCCTCAATACCTGTGACCCGGAGTACTACCACTGGAACCAGTGGCTGTTCTTGCAAATGTTTGAACGTGGATTGGCTTATCGCAAGCCATCCAATGTCAACTGGTGTCCCAATTGCCAAACCGTGTTGGCCAATGAGCAGGTTGTGGGCGGTTTGTGCGAGCGGTGCGACACGGCAGTAACGAAAAAGAAGCTCACGCAGTGGTATTTCCGCATCACCGACTATGCCGACCGCTTGCTCGATGACATGACCGAGCTCGAAGGCCAGTGGCCGGACAAAGTATTGACCATGCAACGCAACTGGATCGGCCGATCCACCGGCGCCGAGGTCAATTTCCTCGTTGAAGGTCGTGACGAGCCGATCACGGTGTACACCACGCGCCCAGACACCTTGTTTGGTGCCACGTTCTTCGTCGTCGCAGCTGACAGCGACCTAGCAGCCGAGCTTGCCAGTGAAGCATCGCCGGAAGTCCAAGCCGCATTTGATGCCTACCTTGAGGAAGTCCAAGCCACCGCAGACATTGATCGCCTCGCCACCGATCGTCCCAAGACCGGTGTGTTCCTCAATCGCTTTGCGATCAATCCAGTCAACGATGAGCGATTGCCGATTTACGCCGCCGAATATGTCTTGTCCGATTACGGCACGGGCGCCATCATGGCCGTGCCTGCTCACGACCAGCGCGACCTCGATTTCGCGCGAGCCTTTGACTTGCCTGTCCGAGTTGTCGTAGAAACCGACCTCGATGACCCTGCAACATCGGGAGTGGCTACGCCAGGCGATGGAGTCTTGATCAACTCCGGTTCGCTCAATGGTTTGGGTAAGGCCGAAGCCATCGCCACCGTCACAGCTGACCTGCAGAGCCAGGGTCGCGGACAAACAGCCAAGAACTACCGACTGCGGGACTGGTTGATTTCTCGTCAGCGGTACTGGGGAACCCCTATTCCCATCATTCACTGCCCCGACTGTGGTGAAGTGCCGGTGCCAGCAGAGCAGTTGCCGCTGGTGTTGCCCTCCTCGGAAGGTTTGGACCTGAGCCCCAAGGGCACCTCGCCGCTGGGTGGTGCAACGGACTGGGTGAATGTGGCCTGTCCGCGTTGTGCCAAGCCTGCCAAGCGTGACACCGACACGATGGACACCTTCGTCGACAGCTCGTGGTACTTCCTGCGCTTTTTGTCCCCACAGCGCGACGACGTAGCTTTCGATCAAGAGCTAGCCAAGCAGTGGTTGCCTGTTGATCAATATGTCGGTGGTGTTACCCACGCGATTTTGCACCTGCTTTATGCGCGCTTTTTTACCAAAGTTCTGTATGACCTGGGAATGGTTCCCGTTGTTGAACCCTTTGCCCGTTTGCTGAATCAGGGCATGGTGCAAATGGATGGCTCAACGATGAGTAAATCGCGTGGAAACCTCGTCCGGTTAAGCGATGAACTGCAATCCCATGGAGTCGATGCGATTCGCCTCACGATGGTCTTTGCCGGTCCGCCAGAAGATGACATTGACTGGGCCGATGTTTCGCCAGCAGGTTCGGCGAAGTTCTTGGCGCGGGCTTGGCGTTTGTCGGGTGAAGTCTCCAGCCCTGTTGACGCCGATGTTTCCCAAGGAGACCTGGCTCTTCGTCGCGTTACGCACCGAGTCATTGACGAAGTCGAGACCGCGATCACGACTTCTCGGTTCAATGTGGCTGTGGCCCGCACGATGGAGCTGGTCAATGCCATTCGTAAGGCTGTTGACACCGGTTGTGGTCCAGCTGACCCAGCGGTGCGCGAAGCAGTCGAGGCCACGGCAGTGATGTTGTCGCTCTTTGCGCCTTATACGGCTGAGGACATGTGGGAACGCTTAGGTCATGAGCCCTGCGTTGCATTGACGAACTTCCCGGTCGTCGACCCAGCGCTCCTGGTGCAAGATGTCGTGACCTGCGTGGTGCAAATCTCGGGCAAGGTGCGCGAACGACTGGAAGTGCCACCCACGATCAGCGCCGATGAGCTCAAGGAATTGGCGTTGTCTAATGCCACGGTGATCGCCGCTCTTGAGGGACAGGAAATCCGCACGGTCATTGTGCGTGAACCCAAACTGGTCAACATCGTTCCGGTGGCCTAAGTAATCCACAGGTGATGTCATCCCACATCTTCATGTAACCGAGTTTGTTTGTTGCGTCAGTCCTTTAACGTGCGCGCATGGTTTCACCCGCCCCGGCTGTCCAGCAACGATTACTGTCCGTATTAGGGCTTCCTCAAGAAAGTGTTGAGGGCTCGACTCGAGATGTGATGCCACCGGGTCGTGGATTCTCGCGGGCAGTGGCTATCTGTGGAGTGCTGGCAGTGGTTTTTGCCATTATTGTTTTCACCCGCAGTCAACCGGTGTCATCGGGATCGCCAGTACCACTAGGTGTTCCCCTCAGCGCCAGCCCGTCACCCACCCTCGCCTTCCTCGTGGTGCAAGTGGTGGGACGGGTTAACAAACCAGGAATCGTGCGACTGCCGCAAGGCGCGCGGGTAGCCGATGCAGTGGCCGCGGCCGGAGGCTTGACGCGTCGCACTGATCCAGCCAGCGTCAATCTTGCGCGCCTAGTGGTCGACGGTGAACAAATTGTGATTGCTAATCCATCGGTGACTTCTGCTCTGCCAGGAGGGTCATCACCGGGAGCAGGGGCGCAGTCCGGAGGCTCTCGAGGAGCGCTCCTAGATATCAACACAGCCTCCGCAGATCAATTAGAGGACTTGCCCGGGGTGGGGCCGGTGTTGGCCCAACGCATTGTCGAGCAACGCACGCGGATTGGTCGCTTTGCGTCCATCGAGGACTTGCGTCAAGTAAGCGGCATCGGGGCGAAGAAGTTTGCCGACCTTTCTCCGTTGGTTCGGGTGTGAGCGCTGACTTACGCGTTGTTGTAGTCGCGGCTAGCGCTTGGGCCGGAGCCGCGTTCGGTGTTCTAGGTAGCGGCCCTGCGTTCGCGGCTGTCGTGGGGTTTATCGCCATCACGGCTTTCATCCTTTGGTCGCGAGGGTGGAGGTCCTTAGCCAGTTGGTTGTTGATCGGTGTGTTGGTGGGCGGTTGTTTGTGGGCGAGCGCTTGGTCGCGTATTCAAGCCAACCGCACATCCGTCGTTCACGCTGTGGCTGCGGATCATCAACTCACTCGCGCCACGGTGGTGATCACCTCAGATCCGGTTTCTGTTCGAGACGGCACCGGCGCAGTGGCCACTAGCCGTGGTATTCGCGTGATGGCTCGCCTTGAGGTATTAACCATGGCAAGTCGTCAGCGCCAGGTGCGTTCGCCCGTGATGGTCTTTGCTCCCACTACCTGGCACGACCTCATCCCCGGTGACGTTGTTCAAGCCCTGATCACGTGGGCTCCGCCGAGGACTCCTGAACTTGCTGCGGTGGGGTCAACCACAATGTCGCCAACCGTTGTGCATTCAGCGCCGTGGATCCAACGCGTGGCACAAACACTGCGTGCGGGACTTCGGTCTGCCTGCGAGGGTCAATCAGCTAGTACCGGGGCGGTGTTGCTTCCGGCGTTAGTGGTGGGGGACACCTCGACGATGCCCGAATCCCTGGTGGACGATATGCGGTTGAGTGGATTGGCGCATCTGAGTGCTGTCAGCGGGGCCAACGTAGCCATCGTGGTCGGATTCGTTCTGCTACTCGCCCGGGCCATGCGTATTCGCGGCCGGTTATTGGTCATCGTGGGGATTGCCACGATCGCGTTCTTCGTCATCTTGGCCAGACCTGAGCCATCAGTGTTGCGTGCGGCAGTGATGGGAACTATTGCCCTGATTGCGATCATTCGCGGCGGGTTGTCTCGATCGTTGGCCGCGCTCAGTGCTGCGGTGATGGTGTTGCTAGTCATCGATCCTTTGTTGAGTGTGCAACTGGGATTCGTCCTATCTGTTGTTGCTACGGCCGGCTTGATTGTGGTGTCCCCGTGGTTTACCCAGCGACTCACGCGGTGGATGCCATTGCGGGTTGCCCAAGCCGTCGGGATTGCTGTCGGTGCACAGTTGGTGGTCTCGCCTGTGTTAGCGGCAATTTCTGGACGCATCGAGCCGATCGCCATCGTGGCCAACGTGCTGGCCGAGCCTGCTGTTGCACCAGCAACCGTGTGTGGATTCATTGCCGCGGTCGTGAGTCCGGTTAGTCCGTGGTTGGCCTCGTTGTTTGCTGCCGCTGCTAGTTGGTGTGCTCAATGGATTAGTTGGGTCGCGGGCATAGCGGTTCAGGTGCCAGGAGGCACGCTGGCGTGGCCTCGGGGTCTCGTCGGTGGATTGTGTGTTGCGCTCGCGATGGTCACCGTCCTGGCTGTTGTGCGGTTCAGGCGTACGCCCTGGGCAGGAGTGGCAGCCGTTGCGGCAGCTGGTTGCCTCATCGTTTTGCCGGTCCGCCATGCCACTGCGTGGCCGCCCGCACACTGGCTCGTTGAAGCCTGCGATGTAGGACAAGGCGATGGACTCTTGCTCAATACCGGGCGGGCGTCAGCAATCTTGGTTGATGCCGGTCCTGATGCACGTTTGATTGATCGATGTTTGCGCGATGCGGGAATCACCACTCTGGACGCTGTGATTCTGACCCACTTTCATGCCGATCATGTTGATGGCTTGCAGGGAGCTTTGCGACATCGACGGGTGGGCCCGGTGTTGGTGAGCGCATTGTTGGAACCAGCACCACAGTTTGAGAGCGTCTCTGCTCTTGTCGCGCAAAGTCATAGCCAATTGGTTGCTGTGGTTCCCCGTAGCACCACCACTATCGGACCGTGGCAACTCCATGACCTCACTCCCTCGGCGGAACCGATGAATGCAGCTCGCCTTGAATCACAGGGCTCAGCGCCCAATAACTTCAGCGTGGTCTTTCTTGCGCAACAAGGAATGATTCGCATCTTGATGACCGGGGATATTGAGCAGACAGCCCAAGAGGTGTTGCGCACTGAGCACGGCGCGGAAATCACGGGAGTGGATGTGCTCAAAGTGCCGCACCATGGGTCAGCCCTGCAGGATCCGGAGTTTCTGCGATTGACCCACCCACGCATCGCCATGATTAGTGTGGGGGTGGGCAATCGTTATGGTCACCCCAAGCCGAGCACGCTGGTGCAATTGGCGAACATGGGTGCTCAGATTGGGCGCACCGACCAGCAGGGGGATGTGGCTGTGGTGCGCTCTGGCTCGAGCCTGATTTTGGTCAGTCGCCCGCGTGCCTGACCCTGGCTCGTGGGATGCTCAACCCGATGACCACTCACAAGATCGCTCCGGCACCTCCGGCCCTCACCCTGGTGGTGGGTACGGAGGAGTTACTGGCCGATCGAGCCGTGTCTTTGGTGGTTGCTGGTGCTCGTGGCATGGATCCACAAACCGATGTGCGCGACATCAGCGCAGGCGATTTGACCTTCCCAGCCATTCAGGAATTTCTCAGCCCGTCTCTGTTTAGTGAGCGACGAGTGGTGGTAGTTCGTGGGTTGGGTATGGGGCGAGCCGAAGAAGTCGCCGACGATGACGACGAATCTGCTCCTGCCTCAGGATCACTTGATGATCGTGTGGTCGCTGCCTTGGTAGCTCATTCCAAGACCTATGAACCTGATGTGCATTTTGTGTTGTTGCACCGCAATGCCAATAGCGGACGCGGCCAGCTCAATGCCTTGAAAAAGGGCAAGGCCACCGTCACTGATTGCAAGACTCCTACCCGCAAGGGATACACCGATTTCGTTGCCGCTGAATTCGTCTCGTTGCATAGACCCATCACCCCCGATGTTCCCGAAGTGATGGTGTTGGCAGCCGGTCGTGATTTGCGCGCTTTGGCGGCAGCCTGTGGTCAACTCTCCGCGGATTACCCTGCCAAGGGTCGCCTGGATCGCCAAGCGGTGGAGTCATTCTTTGCCGGTCGGGTCGAAGTTGACGCATTTGCCATCGCTGATGCGATTTTGGCCGGTGATACCGGCAAGGCGCTGGTGGCAACACGACAAGCCATCGCTGGGGGAGCCACGGGGCCTGCCATAACCGCTGCCCTCGCCTTCAACTTCCGCAACTTAATCAAAGCCTCTAGCGCACCGCGTGCGATGCCCCTGGAACAAGCTGCTGCTGAAGTCGGCTTGCGTGATTGGCAACTGCGTAAGGCACGTCAACAACTCACGGGCTGGTCTCCGGACGCAGTGGCGCGGGCTCTGCGTGCACTTGCCGAGGCCGACGCCAATGTCAAAGGTGCAGCAGTTGATGCCGAGTATGCGATTGAACTGATGATCATCAAGCTTGGTCGTGCGCGTCGCGCTGGTTAGTTCTTCGCGTCGCGATCAGCAAGCTTGGCGAGGTAAGCGTTGTAGTCCCCGAGTTCGTCCGGACCACCACCGCCACGTTCAGCGCGATCGGCTTGACGGTCCGATCGCTTGGCATCGCGGTCATCAGATCGAGACCACTGCAACGTGAGAGTAATCATCACCATCAGCAAAGGCAGTTCGCCCAAGGCCCAGCCGATGCCTGCCCCCACGCGCTGATCGGCCAGCAAGTCGGTCAGGTACGTGCGCTGGATGGAAGCGAAGTAGCTCTGGGCCAAGATCTCGTTGGATTGCAAAATCGCGATGTTAAAGAACGCATGGATTGACATCGGCACCAGCAAGACCAGGATCCGAATCGGGTACGGCGCGCGCTTGGGCCCAGGGTCAATACCAATGAGAGTCCAGAAGAACAGGTATCCAGCCAGCACAAAGTGCACTTGCATGATCGTGTGACCCCAGTGGCTTGCCATCAATGCCGGGAAGAGGGGAGTGAAGTACAGGCCGAAGAAACTGCTAACGAAAATGATGGCGGCGACGATGGGATTGCTGACGAAGTGGATGAAGCGTGAATTCAGCACCGAGACAAGTAATTCACGAACCCCTGCACCGTTGCTGCCCGTTGGCAAGGCCCGCAGCGCGAGTGAAGCCGGAGCTCCCAACACCAAGAAAATGGGCGCGACAGTGCTGAGCAACATGTGCTGCACCATGTGCGCGCTAAAAAGCACGTGCGAGTAGGTGGCTATTCCGCCGCTCGTCGACCACAAGATGATGAGCCACCCACCCACCCAAGAAATGGTTCGACCAATCGGCCATTTGTCGCCTTGAGCGGCGAGTGTGCGAATACCCAGTAGGTACAAAGCACCGAGCAGGAGCGCGACGAAGATCCACAACGCATCGGGGCGTACTTGTTGCACAAGAACGCTGAATGCCGTGGGTGGCGGCGGGAGTTCAAAGCCCAACACCAAGCGCGCAGCACTGGCCTTGGTCAAATCGATGGCGTCATTAACGGGCGGCGCGGTTTGGGACAGGCCAACCCCAACACCAATCGTGGCGACCATGATGACCGCTTCGATCGTGGCGAAGCGGATGAACGCTGTGGGTGTGCCTTGTTGATCTAACGAAGGGACGGTGCGTTTGCGGTGGTACCACCCCAGCCAACCCAGAGCGATGGCGCAGCCGGTCTTGATCAGTAGCAATCGGCCGTAACCGGTGGTCCATAGGTCGGACACCGCGCTGATACGAATCCACGCATTGGCTAGACCACTGCCGATGACGACGAGGTACGCCCACAACGCCAAGGTCGAATAACGCGAGATGGCAGGTCGCAGCGCTGACTTATCCCAGGCGGCTATTAGAACTAACGCGCACAGGCCACCAACCCATAGGGAAATGCCGGCGATGTGCAGCATCAAACTAGAGATTGCAATTTCGTGTTGGTCAGATGCGCCAGAGTGACCAGTGAGTGCTGGTGGAATCACTACGAGAAGGGCACCGATCAGAGCGGTTGTCGCAGCTTGCGCACGAGTGATCGTCCAGCACGATAACGCCAGGATGAGTGCACCGAAGAATTGAAGCAGAAGTGCTTTTCCCTCGTTGGTTTGAGAAAAGAAACTTGAAACAACCGTCGGATCAAGAACGCGTGCGATCGGCGCACCGAAGGAGTAGGAGAGCGCGAGGATTCCTTGAGTCAGAGCAACAACGGCCCACAGTGCTGCTGTTGCACTTGCGGTCACGACGCACTTGATGGCGACCACACCTAAGGAGCCTTTGGTGTGCGGAAGGAGGAACGCCGCGGCGAGCAACAGTCCGACGGTAAGGACAGCAAGCAAGTCGTTCAGCCCATGAACTACTGGATACGCCCAGCCCGTACCCAAGCCAGGATCAGGAAGTCCTGGGTACGCGCGCGCTGGAGCATTCCCGCCGATCAGTAACGCCAGAGCAACGGCCACCGCGACAATGGCGGTAGCAGCGGCTCCAAGGCGCGCGACGGCTTTCACTTATGTGGCTCTCTTACTTCTGTTTCTGCGTATGAGGTAAACACCCGTGAGTCCACCGGCTATCGCACCGGCGATCGCACCCACCACGACCGCGCTGTTTCCGGTGGACGTTTGATTAGTCGTGAAGGCGACGGGAGTTGATGAGGGCGTGCCGGATGAGGGAGGAGCAAAGGTGAAGCTGTACTTCGAACTCACGACATGACCATCGGCCGAGACAATTCGATACCTGACGGTGTAGCGCCCTGGTGCATTCAATTTCTTGATTGATTGCTTGGCATTCGAACCATCGATGACGAGGGATCCCGTGTCAAAGCGGTCCCCGGCGGCATCGGTGACGAGAACCCCATTGCCCTTGGCCCCGATGTCTTCGTTGAACGTCAAGGAAACCGACGTTGGACTGGTACCAATCTTGGAATTGACCTTCGGAGTCGAGGCTTCAAGGTCGCTGTGGGCACTGGCTGGAGTGGCAAACCCCAGCAGCATGAACGCGCTGCCTATCACGGCCAGAAGTAGGTGCCGACGAGCGGTGTTCACTGAGCCCTCCCATTCAATGTGAGGTTGCTACCGTCAAACAGTAAAGCGTCCGAACGTAAAAGAAGACCGGCTTGCGAATGCAAACCGGTCATCTTCATGAAGTCGAAAGTCTTAGAGGCTAGCGGCCTTTTTGGCCATAGCCGACTTGCGGTTGGCTGCCTGGTTCTTGTGAATAACACCCTTGCTGGCTGCCTTGTCGAGCTGGCGCGATGCGGTGAGCAGAGCCTCGTTGGTGGCAGTGGCGTCACCAGAAGCGAAGGCCTCACGGAAGCGACGAACCGAGGTCTTCAACCCGGAACGAACCGCCAAGTTGCGCTGGCGAGCCTTCTCGTTGGTCTTGATGCGCTTGATCTGGGACTTAATATTTGCCACTGAAGAGAGCCTTAGGTGTAAGGGGGGCCTCTCGGCCACCGCTAGAAACAGGGAAGTACAGGTCTAAAAGATACCAGCGCCCCTACGGGTACTAGCCCACAGGGGCGGGCGTGGGACGATAAGCGCCTACCTACCGACTCGAGGTGCTTTTCGCGTGTCTGCGTCACCGGCGCCCAAGCCCAGTGCCACCCCGCCTGAGCTGCTGCGCAACTTCTGCATCATCGCGCATATTGACCACGGTAAATCCACCCTGGCCGACCGCATGCTGCAACTCACCGGTGTCGTCGATGCCCGCAACATGCGAGCGCAATACCTGGACCGGATGGATATCGAGCGCGAGCGCGGCATCACTATTAAGTCGCAGGCCGTCCGGTTGCCGTGGGCTCCAAAGACTGGACCTCATGCTGATGTCACGCACATCTTGAACCTGATTGACACACCAGGTCACGTTGACTTCACCTATGAAGTCTCGCGCTCATTGGCCGCGTGTGAAGGCGCGATCTTGTTGGTCGATGCCGCGCAGGGAATTGAAGCGCAAACGTTGGCCAACTTGTACTTGGCGATGGAAAATGATCTGCACATCATTCCCGTGCTGAACAAGATTGACCTTCCTGCCGCTCAGCCAGAAAAGTATGCAGCCGAGCTAGCCCGCCTGGTGGGTTGCGAACCAGAAGATGTCCTCAGGGTGTCGGGCAAGACCGGTGAAGGCGTCACGGAACTTCTGGATTTGGTGGTCAACACCATGCCCGCGCCTCAGGGCGACCCCGATGCGCCGGCACGCGCGCTGATTTTTGACAGCGTCTATGACACGTACCGTGGTGTGGTCACTTACGTTCGCGTCATCGACGGGCACTTGTCCAAGCGCGACAAAATTATGATGCTTTCCACTCACGTCAATCACGAAATGCTGGAAGTCGGAGTCATTGCGCCCGAGCCGGTGTCATCCGATGGCCTGGGTGTGGGCGAAGTGGGCTACCTGATCACTGGTGTGAAGGATGTTCGTCAGTCCC
The DNA here is from genome assembly GCA_037130835.1 of Actinomycetes bacterium. GTDB lineage: Bacteria > Actinomycetota > Actinomycetes > UBA12327 > UBA12327 > AcAMD-2. Next base: position 1,539 of record JBAXSF010000027.1, on the reverse strand, counting down.
GCGTCGGCGACACGGTCACCACCTTGAATAAGCCCGCCACCGTTGCGTTGGGTGGTTACAAGGACCCGATGCCAATGGTCTTCTCCGGTTTGTATCCACTCGATGGTTCGGATTACCCCGACCTGCGCGATGCGTTAGACAAATTGCAGCTCAATGATGCGGCGCTGGTGTACGAACCCGAGACGTCCGTTGCGTTGGGCTTTGGATTTCGTTGTGGCTTCCTTGGTTTGCTGCACCTTGAAATTGTGCGCGAGCGTCTCGAGCGCGAAGCCGGCCTTGCCCTGATCTCTACCGCACCGAACGTGGTGTACCGCGTGGTGATGGACGATGGCAAAGAGATCACCGTCACCAACCCCAGTGAGTTTCCGAGCGGAAAAATCACTGAGGTCAACGAGCCCGTGGTGCGCGCAACGATCTTGGCGCCCTCCGAATTCGTTGGAACGATCATGGAACTGTGTCAGAACCGACGCGGTCAGTTGATGGGCATGGACTACCTGTCCGAAGACCGCGTTGAGTTGCGCTACCAACTGCCTTTGGCTGAAATCGTCTTTGACTTCTTTGATGCGCTCAAGTCACGAACCCGCGGCTACGCCTCACTGGACTATGAGCCCACGGGCGAGCAAGTGGCCGACTTGGTCAAGGTGGACATCCTTTTGCAGGGCGAAGCCGTGGACGCATTCAGCGCGGTCGTACACAAGGACAAGGCCTACGCCTACGGGTTGAAGATGGCCAGCCGCCTGAAGGATTTGATTCCGCGTCAGCAGTTCGAGGTGCCGATCCAGGCTGCCATTGGTGCGCGCGTGATCGCCCGCGAAAACATTCGTGCGATCCGTAAGGACGTGCTGTCCAAGTGTTACGGCGGTGACATCACCCGTAAGCGCAAGCTCTTAGAGAAGCAAAAAGAAGGTAAGAAGCGAATGAAGATGGTGGGCCGTGTCGAGGTTCCGCAAGAAGCATTCATTGCAGCCTTGTCCAGCGAAGCAGATCCGACGAAGGAAACTCAGAAGAAGTAGGCGTGAAGGGTGACTCCTCGCGCTTTGTGAGTCACACTGAGGACGTGCCCTCGACCCTGCCTGACGGAGAACCTGTCCCCATCGATGGATCGTTACCGCCATCGGCATTTGATGGCACTCGTGACCTCGGTTTGTATCTCCATGTTCCGTTTTGCACCTCGCGCTGCGGCTATTGCGACTTCAACACCTACACCGCGGACGAATTGGGTCCGGGTGCTTCGCGGGCAACGTACCTAGATACCGCTCTCGCTGAATTGCGCCTTGCACAATCGGTATTGGGCGATGCAGTGCGCCCGATTTCGATGCTCTTTGTGGGTGGTGGCACACCTACGTTGCTCCCGCCCGCTGACTTTGCTCGATTCCTTGACGTAGTTCGTGCCGAGTTCGGGATCATTGATGGAGCCGAGCTCAGTATTGAGTCCAATCCTGAATCTGTTGATGCCATGGGGCTTGAGCAACTGCGTGCTGCGGGTTTTAACCGCATCTCCTTTGGCATGCAAAGTGCAAATACCACTGTCCTGAAGGC
>JBAXSF010000026.1:0-11903 GCA_037130835.1 Actinomycetes bacterium | reverse complement strand
TCGGGTCCGGTATAACGAGCCATTTTTTATCTCTCCTCGGGCTTCAGACGCGTCGGCGCTTAGATGGGCGGCAGCCGTTGTGCGGGCTGGGCGTCACATCTTGAATAGCGCCGACCTCCAGGCCCGTGGCCTGCAGGGAACGGATGGCGGTCTCTCGGCCGGAGCCGGGACCCTTAACAAAAACATCGACCTTCTTCATGCCGTGTTCCATTGCTCGGCGAGCAGCAGCTTCAGCAGCCATCTGCGCAGCGAACGGGGTGGACTTACGTGAACCCTTGAAACCAACTTGGCCAGCAGAGGCCCAAGCAATCACTGCACCGGTTGGGTCAGTGATGGACACGATCGTGTTGTTGAACGTTGACTTGATGTGAGCATGACCCACAGCCACGTTCTTCTTTTCCTTGCGGCGCACTTTCTTAGCGCCGGCGCTGCCTTTCTTGGGGGGCATTTGTCAAAATCTCCTGTAGATCGAGAGTGTTCCGTTGCGCGGATGCGCACGGCGGCTGGCTTACTTGCCGACCTTCTTCTTGCCGGCCACGGTCTTGCGCGGTCCCTTACGGGTACGCGCATTCGTGTGAGTGCGTTGTCCACGCACGGGCATGCCACGACGGTGGCGGATGCCCTGGTAGCAGCCAATCTCGACCTTGCGGCGAATGTCTGCGGCGATTTCACGGCGCAGGTCACCCTCGGTCTTGAAGTTGCCTTCGAGGTAGTCGCGCAACTTCACCAAGTCGTCATCGGTGAGGTCTTTCACGCGGGTATTGAAATCAATACCGGTTGCCTTCAGTGCTTCTTGGGACCGCGTGCGGCCCACACCGAAGATGTAGGTAAGAGCGATCTCTACTCGCTTGTCGCGAGGAAGATCGACACCAAGTAAACGTGCCATGTGGCAGGAACTCCTGTCATTCCAGAGGTCGTGTGCAGTAACCGTTCTCTCGCGAAGCGAAAGTCCTCGGCCTCTGACCAAGGGTGGCGTCCTGAATATTCAGGGGGCGGGTTACCGCAAGGGCGGCATTTCTTCAAAGTATGAAATTGTGGGGAAGCATCACGCAGAAGTAGATCTAGCCCTGGCGTTGCTTGTGACGGGGGTTCTCGCAAATCACCATCACACGACCATGACGACGAATGACCTTGCACTTGTCGCAGATCGCTTTAACGCTCGGATTGACCTTCATCACTTCTCCGTTAGAGGGTTACTTGTACCGGTACACGATGCGACCTCGGTTGAGGTCGTAGGGAGATAGCTCCACCACTACCCGGTCCTGAGGCAGGATTCGGATGTAGTGCTGGCGCATCTTTCCGCTGATGTGCGCAAGTACCTTGTGACCGTTGTCAAGTTCCACCCGAAACATTGCATTCGGGAGAGACTCCACGATGGTGCCCTCGATTTCGATGGCGCCCTCTTTTTTGGCCACGCAGAAAACAACCTCACGCTAGATCATTGGGTCATGAACCGTTCGAACTAATCTCACAGCACGCATCGTCACATCCCGAAAGTTAAAGGGAACTTCGAGACAGCCGCGGACAGATGGCCGTACTGGTCGTTAGACCGAACCCAAATCTTACGAGAAGGCACATATGACGCCTGCACCGCCCCCAAGAGCCACCCGAAACATCCACGGCCACGCGGATTACCCACTCTCCAGGGTGCCCCAGCCACCCTGCCTTTGGGCTAGGGCAGGGTCAGGATTTGCGGCCCGCTAGGCGTAATCGCGATGGTGTGTTCCCAGTGCGAGGCCCAGGATTTATCGGCTGTAGCCACTGACCAGTCATCGCCCAAAACCACAGTTTGCGCGGAGCCCAGGGTGATCATCGGTTCAAGGGCCAGCACATTGCCCACCGACAGCTTCGGGCCTTTTCCCCCGGGTCCGTAATTGGGAACTGCTGGATCCATGTGCATCGAGGTTCCGATGCCGTGCCCGGTGTACTCGCGCAAGATGCCGTACTCCCCTGCAGCCACGATGCTGCTTTCGATCGCGTGCGAAATATCTGACAGCTTTGCACCCGCGACCATGGCTGCAATTCCTGCATCCAACGATTGCCGACACACGCGTGAGAGTTCGCGGTGCTGATCAGTCACGGTTCCCACTTCAACCGTGATCGCCGCATCTCCATGCCAGCCGTCAACAATGGCGCCACAGTCAATCGACAACAAGTCACCGTCACGTAGGACTTGATCGGTAGGAATTCCGTGCACCACCACGTCATTGACGGACGTACAAATCACCGCGGGAAATGGCGGGACGCCGTAGCCAAGAAAAGATGGGGTTGCACCTCTAGTGCGAATAGCTTCCTCAGCAAGTGCATTCAGCTCAGCCAAACTCACACCAGGTTGAGCGGCTCCGCGCAGGATCTCCAGAGTTTGCCCGACGACAGCGCCGGCTTTACGCATCAAGGCAATCTGATCGTTTGACTTGACGTCAATGCGCTGAAGGAAGGACATCTAGGAACTTACGAAGCAAGCGCAGCGACGATGCGAATGGTGATGTCTTCGATGGAACCCACGCCATCGACACTGCGCAACAATCCGTGCTCGCGGTAATAGCCCACCAACGGCTCAGTCTGCTCGCTGTAGACGTCGAGGCGACGACGGATCACATCTTCGGTGTCATCTGCTCGGCCATCCTTGATGGCACGATCAAGCAAGCGGGCAATGACAGACTCGTTGTCCACGTCAAGTGCGACGACAGCATCCAACGCAATACCGCGTTCGGCCAGGAGTCCTTCAAGGACTACCGCCTGCTCGCGATTGCGTGGGTATCCATCCAGGAGAAAGCCCGTTTGAGCATCGGGTTGTACCAACCGATCCGCCACCATCGCATTGGTGACTGAGTCGGGGACGAGTTCGCCAGCATTCATGAACTCTTGAGCCTGAAGACCCAGCGCGGTGCCACCAGCAACATTGGCTCGGAAGATATCGCCCGTGGAGATGTGCGGGATAGACAGTTGTGCGGCCACGATGTGCGCCTGGGTCCCCTTGCCAGCACCAGGTGGCCCTACGAGAACCAGTCTCACTAGCGCAAGAACCCTTCATAGTTGCGTTGCTGCAACTGGCTCTCGATCTGCTTAACGGTATCGAGACCGACGCCGACGATGATCAAGATGCTGGTGCCACCAAAGATGAAGTTTTGTCCCACACCCAAGAACTGGAACGCGACTAACGGCAAGACGGCAATCAGTGCCAAGTACAGCGAACCGGGGAAGGTGATTCGAGAGATGACGTAGTCCAGGTACTCAGCCGTTGGACGTCCAGCGCGAATACCAGGAATAAATCCACCGAACTTCTTCATGTCATCGGCAACGTCAACGGGGTTGAACGTGATGGCGACATAGAAGTAGGTGAAGAAGATGATCAAGCCGGCGTAGGCCAGCACGTACAGCGGGTGGTCGCCACGCGTGAAGTTGTTTTGAATCCACTGTGCCCAACCCGGTGGCAACTTGGTGGGGTCTACCGGTGCGACCAATTGGGTCAGCAAGACCGGCAAGTACAGGAGCGACGAGGCGAAGATGACAGGGATAACACCAGCCATGTTTAGCTTCATTGGCAGGTAGGTCGAGGTTCCGCCATACATGCGGCGGCCCACCATGCGCTTGGCGTACTGAACAGGGACGCGACGTTGAGCCTGCTCGACAAAGATGATGCCGGTGATGACGGCAATACCCACCACAACGACGACCAAGGTGACAAACAAGGACTTGGTCTTGTAGATCGCCCAGATTTGGCCTGGGAAGCCGGCGATGATCGAGGTGAAGATCAACAGCGACATTCCATTACCCACGCCGCGGTCAGTGATGAGCTCGGCAAGCCACATCACCAAACCGGTTCCAGCCGTCATGACCAACACCATCATGATGATGATGAACAAGGACTGGTTCGGGATGATGTTTTCGTTACAGCCGGCAATGAAGCGACCGGGCTCACGAGCAATCGAAATCAATGCGGTGGATTGAAGAACAGCCAATCCCAAGGTGAGGTAACGCGTGTACTGCGTGATCTTGGCCTGGCCCGAGGGTCCCTCTTTTTGCAAGGTCTCAAGGCGAGGAATGACTACCGTCAAGAGTTGGAAGATGATGCTCGCCGTGATGTAAGGCAAGACACCCAAGGCGAACACTGTCAACTGCAAGAGAGCGCCACCACTGAACAGGTTGATCAGCCCATAAATGGAACTATCACCCACACTGTTGACACAGGTCTGGATGGCTTCGTACGAGACACCAGGAGTTGGCGTGACAGAACCGAGTCGGTACAAGCCGACCATGGCCAACACAAAGAGCAGCTTGCGTCGCAGGTCAGGCGTCTTGAACGCCGAGACGAATGCGTTGAGCACGCGGAGCCTCCTAGTTGGTCTTGCTAGCCATAGAACCCTATGGGGCAATCGATTTCAGGTACAGAGTCCGTGCCGAACTTAGGCCCTAGCTAAGCCTGAGCCCAGACTAGATCTGGGTAGCGGTACCGCCAGCGGCAACAATCTTGTCTTTCGCCGAGGCCGAGAACCGGTTGGCCTCAATCTGCAAAGCAACGGTGATCTCGCCCGAGCCCAAGATCTTGACCGGCTCATCCTTGCGGACAGCGCCTGCCTTGACTAGGTCCTCAATGGTGACTTCGCCGCCAGCTGGGAAGAGTTCGCCCAGCTTGTCGAGGTTGACCACTTGGTATTCCACACGGAAGGGGTTGGTGAATCCGCGCAGCTTAGGAAGACGCATGTGAAGGGGCATTTGGCCACCCTCGAAGCGTGCGGGGACCTGGTAGCGGGCTTTGGTTCCCTTGGTACCGCGACCAGCAGTCTTTCCCTTGCTGCCTTCACCACGACCCACCCGGGTCTTGGCCTTGTGTGAACCTGGCGCTGGGCGCAGGTGATGGACTTTGAGCGTCATATCAGTCAACCTCCTCAACGGTCACGAGGTGTCGGACCGTGTGGACCATGCCACGAATTTCGGGGCGGTCTTCCTTAACGACCACATCACCGATGCGCTTGAGGCCAAGCGAGCGGAGAGTATCGCGTTGGTTTTGCTTGCCACCGATCTTTGATCGGGTCTGCGTCACTTTCAAGCGTGCCATGAGTTAGGCCCCCGTTCCAGCGGCCTGAGCTCGCAGCAACGCTGCAGGAGCAACATCTTCGACAGGCAATCCGCGGCGAGCCGCAACAGCCTGTGGGCTTTCGAGCATGCGCAGGGCTGCCACCGTGGCGTGAACCACGTTGATGGCATTGTCAGAACCCAAGGACTTGCTCAAGACATCGTGGATTCCAGCGCACTCGAGGACGGCGCGAACTGGTCCACCGGCAATCACTCCGGTACCGGGTGAGGCAGGGCGAAGTAAGACCACGCCGGCCGCTTTCTCACCCTGCACGCTGTGCGGGATGGTGCCCTGGATGCGCGGAACGGTGAAGAAGTTGCGCTTGGCTTCTTCGACACCCTTAGCAATCGCGGCCGGGACTTCCTTGGCCTTGCCATAACCCACACCAACTTGACCGTTGCCGTCGCCGACAACAACCAAAGCGGTGAAGCTAAAGCGACGTCCACCCTTAACCACCTTGGACACGCGGTTGATCGTTACCACGCGCTCGAGGTAAGCACTCTTTTCCGCGGCTGGGCCACGGCCATCACGACGGTCGCGGCGTTCGTTGCCGCCTGCAGCGCCTGCCATCAGTTGACCCTCGTTTCTGTAGTTGCTGAAGTCATCGTCATTAGAAGTCGAGACCTCCTTCGCGGGCGCCGTCAGCCAAAGCTGCAACGCGTCCGGCGTAACGGTTTCCGCCACGGTCAAACACAACCGTGCTGATACCGGCGTCCTTGGCGCGCTGGGCAATATTGCCACCCACAGAGCGAGCCTTAGCAGTCTTGTCATCGCCACTTGCACGCAGGTCGGATTCCATCGTGGAGGCCGACACCAAGGTGCGACCAGCAACGTCGTCGACAATCTGCACGAAGAGGTGACGCGTGGAGCGCGTGACGACCAAGCGGGGACGGTCGGGGGTGCCACTGACCTTCTTGCGAACGCGAATGTGGCGGCGGCGGCGGCCAATGGTTTTGGGGTTGGTGGGAGTACCACTCAACTTTACGGAGACAGCCATGGCTTACTTACCCGCCTTTCCGACCTTGCGGCGAACGACTTCACCTTGGTAACGCACGCCCTTGCCCTTGTACGGGTCCGGCTTACGCAACTTGCGGATATTGGCGGACACTTCGCCCACACGCTGCTTGTTAATCCCACTGACGTGGAAGCGAGTGGGTGATTCCACCTCGAAGGAGATTCCTTCAGGAGCTTCAACAATGACCGGGTGGCTAAAGCCAAGAGCGAACTCAAGGTTCTTGCCAGCGGCTGCCACACGGTAACCAACGCCAACAATCTCAAGCGTCTTTTTGTAGCCCTCGGTGACACCGACAACCATGTTATTGATCAAGGTGCGCGACAGACCATGAAGTGAACGGTTACGGCGCTCGTCATCGGGGCGTTCCACACCAATGGATCCGTCATCATTGCGAACAACCTTGATGGGCTCAACGATGATCTCGCTCAAAGTTCCCTTGGGACCCTTGACCGTGACTTCCTGGCCGTCAACGTTGATTTCGACACCGTTAGGAATGGTGATCGGCATACGTCCAATACGTGACATTTCGATGACCTCCCGTTACCAGACGTAGGCGAGAACTTCTCCGCCTACACCCTGCTTAGCGGCCTGTCGGTCAGTCAAAAGACCGGACGAGGTCGAGATGATCGCAATGCCCAGGCCGCCAAGGACCTTAGGAAGTGCGGTGGACTTTGCATACACGCGAAGACCTGGCTTGGAAACGCGCTTGATGCCGGCGATTGAACGCTCGCGGTTGGGGCCGTACTTCAGGTCAAGACGCAAGGTCTTACCTACGCCGCCTTCAGCATCTTCCACGCTCCAGCTACCGATGTAACCCTCGCGCTTGAGGATGTCGGCCACGTGCGTCTTGATGTTGCTTGATGGCATGAGAACTACGTCGTGGTACGCAGAGTTTGCGTTCCGGACGCGGGTCAACATGTCCGCAATCGGGTCTGTCATGGTCATGTGCTTGGCCTCAAGGCCTTTCTCGTCGTGGTTTCCCCGCAGGGACCTTCGTCGTAGTGGTAGTTACCAGCTGCTCTTAGTGATGCCGGGGAGTTCGCCGCGGTGTGCCATCTCGCGAAGGCAGATACGGCACAAGCCGAACTTGCGATACACCGCGTGCGGGCGACCGCAACGGTTGCAACGGGTGTAGCCGCGAACCTTGAACTTCGGCTTGCGCTCTGCCTTATTGACTAGGGCCTTCTTTGCCATATCAGTTCTCCTTGAAGGGAAAGCCCAGGCGGCGAAGCAGTGCCCGGCCCTCGTCGTCATTGATGGCCGTGGTCACGATGGTGATGTCCATTCCGCGAACTCGGTCAATCTTGTCTTGATCAATCTCGTGGAACATGGACTGTTCGGTGAGACCAAAGGTGTAGTTACCGCGACCGTCAAAGTGCTTGGGAGATAAGCCACGGAAGTCACGAATACGAGGAAGGGCTACCGACAAGAGGCGGTCCAAGAACTCCCACATGCGGTCGCCACGCAAGGTGGTGTGTGCGCCAATGGGCATTCCTTCACGCAACTTGAACTGCGCGATTGACTTGCGGGCCTTCGTCACGGTCGGCTTTTGGCCGGTGATCGCTGACAGGTCGCGGACAGCACCATCGATGAGCTTGGAGTCACGAGCGGCTTCACCCACACCCATGTTGACCACAACCTTGGTGACGGTGGGAACCTGCATGACGTTGGCGTAAGAGAACTCTTCGCGCAAAGCGGGCGAGATCTCTTCGCGGTAGCGAAGCTTCAAGCGCGGTGAGTTAGAGGTGTCAGTCATCAGATGTCCTTACCGGTTCGCTTTGAGATTCGCACGCTGCGCTCTTTGGTGGTGCCGTTAGGCAGTTCCACAGATTCCTTGCGGAAGCCAACGCGCGTGGGCTTCTTGGTCTCGGGGTCCACCAACATGACGTTGCTGACGTGGATCGGAGCCTCAGTGGTGATGATTCCGCCTTGCTTGGAACCAAACTGGGTCTGCTCGACCTTGGTGTGACGCGTCACGCGGTTCACACCCTCAACCAGGAGCTTGTCAGTCTCGGGAAAGGCAGCAATGACCTTGCCCTGGAGACCCTTGTCGCGTCCTGAAATGACCTGTACGAGGTCGCCCTTTTTGATGTTCATCAGAGCACCTCCGGCGCTAACGAAATGATCTTCATGAACTTCTTGTCACGAAGTTCACGGCCCACTGGACCGAAGATGCGGGTACCACGAGGCTCGCCATCGCCCTTGAGAATGACAGCTGCATTCTCATCGAACTTGATGTACGAACCATCGGGACGACGACGCTCCTTGGTGGTGCGAACGATGACAGCCTTAACGACGTCACCCTTCTTCACGCCGCCACCGGGGATAGCGTCTTTGACTGTGGCGACGATGACGTCACCAATTCCGGCATAACGCCGACCCGAACCGCCGAGAACGCGGATGCACAAGATTTCCTTGGCACCGGTGTTGTCGGCGACGCGAAGCCGCGACTCCTGCTGGATCACGATTACTCCTGAAGTGTCTGCTGGTTCTCTTACCGAGCCTGGCGGAACGGACGGGTGGGTGTTACTTGGCCTTTTCGAGAATTTCAACCACTCGCCAGCGCTTGGTGGCTGAGAGTGGGCGGGTTTCCATGATCAAAACGCGGTCACCAATACCGGCAGCGTTGTCTTCATCGTGGGCCTTGAGCTTGTTGGTGCGGCGAACGATCTTGCTGTAAACCGCGTGCTTGAAGCGGTCTTCGACGGCGACGACGACGGTCTTATCCATCTTGTCGCTGACGACCAGGCCTTCGCGTACCTTGCGGTCTGCGCGATCGATGCTGTTTTCACTCATGCTGCACCGCCTTCGTAGGAGGTAATGCCGAGCTCGCGCTCACGCATGATGGTGTAAATCCGCGCAATGTCCTTGCGGACTGAACGCAGACGTCCATGACTTTCAAGCTGACCGGTGGCCGCTTGAAACCTGAGGTTGAACAGTTCTTCCTTTGATTCGCGCAACTTGATGACCAATGCTTCGTCATCGAGATCGCGGATCTCCGTAATACTGGCGTTGACGGCCATTTATGCCTCACCTGCCTCGCGCCGAATAATTCGGCACTTCATCGGAAGCTTGTGCACGGCGCGGGTCAAAGCTTCTTTCGCCACCTTTTCGTTGGGGAAAGACAACTCGAACATCACGCGTCCGGGCTTAACGTTGGCCACCCACCATTCGGGTGAACCCTTACCAGAACCCATGCGGGTTTCAGCAGGCTTCTTGGTCAACGGGCGGTCTGGGTAAATAGTGATCCAGACCTTGCCACCACGGCGGATGTGACGCGTGATCGCAATACGAGCAGCCTCAATCTGACGGTTGGTGACATAAGCCGGCTCAAGGGCTTGAATGCCCCATTCGCCGAAAACTACGCGAGTACCACCAGAAGCTGCACCGTGACGATCCGGGCGGTGCTGCTTGCGGTACTTCACTTTGCGAGGAATCAACATGTCATGCCCCCTCAGTGGTTTCAGCAACAACAACAGGAGCGGCTTCGGTAACCACTGCTACGGACTCAGCAGATTCCGAGGTGATGACAGGAGCTTCGGCTTCGGCACGGCGTGGACGACCACCGGTGCGAGGAGTCGAGGGACGGCCGCGACTAGCAGCGCGCTCCAGGGCTTCCTTCTGGGCACGCTCTGCACGGCCACCGATGAGGTCACCCTTGTAGATCCAGACCTTGACACCAATACGACCGAAGGTGGTACGAGCCTCGTAGAAGCCGTAGTCAATATCGGCACGCAGGGTGTGCAGCGGCACACGGCCTTCACGGTAGAACTCCGAGCGTGACATTTCAGCGCCACCTAAACGACCAGACACCTGAACTCGGATGCCCTTGGCACCAGACTTCATGGTTCCCTGCATGGACTTACGCATGGCACGACGGAACGACACACGGCTGGAGAGTTGCTCAGCAACACCCTGGGCCACAAGTTGGGCGTCAATCTCAGGGTTCTTGACCTCAAGAATGTTCAACTGGACCTGCTTGCCGGTGAGCTTTTCCAGGTCGCCACGGATGCGATCTGCTTCGGCTCCACGACGACCAATGACGATGCCTGGGCGCGCGGTGTGAATGTCCACGCGAACGCGATCACGGGTGCGCTCAATTTCAACGCGCGAAATTCCGGCGCGCTCCATGCCCTTAGTCATGAGTTCGCGGATGGCAACGTCTTCCTTGATGTAGTCGCGGTAACGCTGACCGACAGCACTGCTGTCAGCAAACCAACGCGACCGAAACTCGGAAGTAATTCCAAGTCGGAAACCATGGGGATTGACTTTCTGGCCCACTAGTTGGTCCCACCCTTCGATTGATCAACCGAGGCAACAACAACGGTGATGTGGCTGGTGCGCTTACGGATGCGGTAGGCGCGGCCTTGGGCACGCGGACGGAAACGCTTCATGGTCGGGCCTTCGTCAACGTAGGCCTGCGACACGATCAGGGTCGCGGGGTTGATGCGCAAGTTGTTCTGTGCGTTGGCCACCGCGCTAGCGAGGACCTTACCCACGGGCTCGCTCGCAGCCTGAGGGGCGAACCGCAGAATTGCTGCAGCATCGGCCGCCGGAAGGCCACGAATCAGGTCAACGACCCGTCGTGCCTTCATGGGCGTAACGCGGACGTACCGCGCCTGGGCCCTGGCTTCCATGTCTTACTCCTGACTCGTGGGTGAACTGAACTCTTGATGTAAACGCTGTTTAGCGGTTACGGGACTTTCGGTCGTCCTTGATGTGGCCGCGGAAGGTACGGGTGGGAGCAAACTCACCGAGCTTGTGCCCAACCATGGATTCCGTGACGAAAACCGGCACGTGCTTGCGACCATCGTGAACGGCCATGGTGTGGCCGAGCATGGCAGGCACGATCATGGAGCGGCGCGACCACGTCTTGATGACGTTCTTCGTGCCAGCCTCGTTCTGAGCGTCGACCTTCTTCATCAGATGGTCGTCGACGAACGGACCCTTTTTCAAACTGCGAGGCATGAACTAGTACTCCTAGCGCTTCTTGTTCGACTTGCGGCGACGGACGATGTACTTGTCACTTGCTTTGTTCTTCTTGCGGGTACGGCCTTCGGCTTGTCCCCAAGGACTCACTGGGTGACGACCACCGGAGGTCTTACCTTCACCACCACCGTGTGGGTGGTCAACCGGGTTCATGGCCACACCACGAACGGTTGGGCGCTTGCCCTTCCAACGCATCCGGCCGGCCTTACCCCAGTTGATGTTGGATTGTTCGGCGTTGCCGACTTCTCCAACCGTGGCGCGGTTACGCACATCCACGTTGCGGATTTCACCAGAGGGCAGACGCAACTGAGCGAAGCGACCTTCCTTGGCGACGAGCTGCACGCTGGCACCAGCTGAACGAGCCAGCTTGGCGCCGCCACCGGGACGCAATTCAATAGCGTGAATCACGGTGCCGACGGGGATGTTACGCAAAGGCAAGTTGTTTCCGGGCTTGATGTCGGCGGTGGGACCACTTTCGATCTTGTCGCCTTGCGCCACCTTGTTCGGGGCAATGATGTAACGCTTCTCGCCATCGGCGTAGTGCAGCAACGCAATACGCGCGGTGCGGTTGGGGTCGTACTCAATGTGAGCAACGGTGGCGGGAACGCCGTCCTTGTCCGCACGACGGAAGTCAATAACACGGTAGGCACGCTTGTGGCCGCCACCTTGGTGACGCGTAGTGATCCGACCGGTGTTGTTACGTCCACCCTTGCTATGCAGCGGGCGCACCAACGACTTCTCCGGCTGAGACCGCGTGATCTCAGCGAAGTCGGCAACACTTGAGCCACGACGGCCTGGTGTTGTCGGCTTGTACTTACGGAT